>CAITDH010000076.1 GCA_903891045.1 uncultured Desulfobulbaceae bacterium
ATACAGATCCTTAGACAGTTCCTTACCGATCATCACCGACACATCCGAAGATTTCTCACCACTTTCCACATAAATATCATCCAACGCAAACTGGTTTTCCAGACGCGCGAGGATATCTTCCACAAATGCCCCGCCCCGCGTCAGACCAAGACCTGTAGCCACTGCCCCCACCGTATTGCTCACCTGATGGCTGGTTCCGGAATAAGACCGGCCGGCCAGCAGTTCCGTCAGGATTGCATCCTCAGCCATGGGAGGATCAGAGAAAAGCTTCAGATCCATATCATTCACCGTTCCCGAGGCCAGCACGCCCACTGTCTTGTTTTTGGTTTTTTTCTGGGCCAGCACATCAATACCCGGATTATCCAGAGGGCCGCCCAGGAAAAAAAACCGCCCCCTGGAGATATCCAGCGCCCGGTCCCTGACCACAAAAATACCATCATGCAAGGTAAGACTCCCTTTCCCGATCAAGGGAAGACCAGGCGCATCACTCACCGTCACACTCCCCAGAAGCTGCCCCTTCAAGCCAAAGGCATTAACGCTGACATCCGACCCAAGCTCCACAATTACCGTCCCCTTCAGCGGCAAATCCTTTTTTTCGCCCTCTGCACCACCGTCAACCACAACGACATCACTGGAAGCAGTCACCGAGCCGGCAACCTCTTTGATGGTTACAGAGGCGCAGGGCACCAGCACCTTGCCGTTTACCTGCATCACCCCTGCACGCAAGGCAAAGTGCAGATCAGGATCAAGGAGGATCTCATAATCAGGAAGGTGCGCCACCTCAAACTCTTTGCCCGTGGCCGTGGCATCGACCTGCCACCTATCCTGCTCATCACGGGTGATATCACCGGCAATCCTGATCTTACCTGGACCGGAAGCAGTATCAAGGATCAGATGCATCCCCTCTCCTTCTCCCTGCACCATAACGGAGAGGAACAAATTTTCAAGGGTTATACCGGTAACCGGAATAAATACGTTCCCTTGCATCTGCCGCAACTCCCCACTGAGACGAGGATTCCCCACCCGGCCGGACACCGCAAAGGTTCCCTTCATTGAGCCTGTCGGCTTCACTGTATAATTTGACAAAACCGCGACCGGGGCCAGATCCTTGACATCCAGACCGATCTCCCCCTGCACTGGCAACCCTTGCCACAAAGCCGAGAGATCGCCGCTCCCGCCATCCCTGGCTCCCGCGGCATTAGGACGTCCCTGTCCGTCGCCAAACCCGCCAATAATAATCGTGGCATCAAGGGCGCTTCCATCCTGAAACCGGCTTTTGGCCATACTGACCAGTTTCTCATCAACCAGTTCCAGATGAAGCAGATTATCTGTCCACCGTAAGAGCTGTTCCCTACCATCTTCATCCTGGATGGCAAGTTGCATCCCAGGCACTGAGAAACGGGCCTCACCCGTCCTGAGCTGCATCCCAACTCCTGTCGTCCGCACAAAGGCGGCCAGATTTCCCTCAACAGGACGGGACAACAAGTGCCACTGATAGAACAGATTACAGGCAAAGGAATCAAGACTGGCATCCAACCGCCACTGGCCGTCACCGGACAGATGCCAGCCGCCAGCCAGGCAAAACCTGGCCGCTCCCTGCTGAAGACAGGCCGAGACCAGCTCAACTCCTTTTCCATCAATCCGCAGCGGCGCTGGACTCCGCAACTGCCACTTCCCGTAAGGATCCAGGCGCAACAGAAGATCGCGAATCTCCCCCTGCCACACCTGTGCCGCCAGCCCACCTGCCAGCATCATATCCATATCGCCCACAGGACCTGTCAACTTTGCCCGCACCTGATGTCGGGCCATGGTTCCACCCAGATCCACTGCCAGGGAGGAGAATTCTGCCTCCCCTATCCGCAGGCCTTTCCCTGAGACCTGCACATCGACCTCACCTTGCAGGCTGAAAGTCCCCCGCCCTGATCCAGTCAAGGCCTGCAACGAACTGTCCCGATAAAAAAGCTTGCTGGCCGCAAGATCGAAGGAAAACTCCGGAGCTTGCCGACTGCCCTGAACAGTGCCCTTGAGATGTGCCGCACCTCCTGCATCCGGCCACAGATTACCAAGATTTGCCGTATCAAGTTGCACTCGCAGATCCAGGTTGCTGGTCGCTCCTGTGCCGTCCTTGGCGCTCGCGACACTGGGCCGTCCCTGGCCTGCGGTCGCTCCTGCGCCCATCGTTCCGGTCACGGCCAGCTCTGACTCCCCGCTGCGCAGCAGAAGTTCTTTCACCTGAAGCCCCTCCCCATCAACGCTCACCGAACCGCTGCCGGCAAGGGGATACCCGAGCAGATCGCCATCGAGTGCCACAAGCTGCGCCGCACCCCGCAATTCATCTCCCTGCAATAAGCCGGTGGAGTTGATTCTGGCATTGATATGCCCCTGCCAATCGGGAAAATACGGTTCAGGATTCAGATCCTTTCCGGTAAGCTCTACCTGCCAGCGGAAACCATCCTTCCAGCCAAGCGCTGCCCGCGCCGTCACCGCTCCCGCCATCCCTGGCTCCCGCGGCATTAGGACGTCCTTGTCCGTCATTACTCCCGCCGGTAGCTGCGCAACCAGTGACGACACCCACAACCCGTTAAAATCCCCTGCAAATTCAGCATGGATCTGCGCCTGAGACAGGTGGGCGAGAGGAAGCCGAGACTCCGGCTGCGCCCCACCTCCTTCCAGTTGCACCGTCCCCTGATATCCGGCCTTTGTGCCCGAGGCCCTGAGCTTAACAGTTGCCGCCACCAGCTCCGGCCAATCCGGGTTTATCTCTGCCAGTTTAAACTGAGAAAAAGTAGCGTCCGCCTGCCAGCGCAACGCGCCAAAAGGATCAGAACAGGCAAGATTCACCCTGGTCTTCACCGGGGTCTGGAGATCAATCTGGGCCACCAGATCGTTCAAGGTGCCGCGAATCACAAAATCTGCCGTAACAGGAGCAGTAAGAGGGCCGGCACCCTTCTCTTCCATGCGCCACCCGCCCCGCAGATCAAGGGGCCACTTGCCGCCAAGACTGATAATTCCCTGCATATACGCGGAGGTTCCAGGAATTCTGGCCTCAACCCTTTTCAGAATAACATGATTTTTCTGGGTCGCCAGCTCAAGACTGATCTGCTCAAGACGCGGCAGTTCCATGCCGGCCATTCCATGAATTGATACATCATTCAGCTCAAACGTAGCAAGGGAAACCTCCACGGGCAGCAGGACTTCGGGCAGGGGAAAGGAAGAATTCCCCTGTCCCTCCTCCTTTATCCACACATCAATGCCTTCTCCATGCACAGTCACCATCCGCACCGTCCCCTGGAAAAGGGCGAGGAGCTGCCACTGGGCCACCATCTTTTTGCAGACCAGATCAACGGCCGGGGTCTGCACCCGCAGGCCATCCAGCCGCCATGTGCCAAGCAACTTCCCCTGCACATCCTCAACAGCAAGCGCCCCGCCGGAGAGATCCACAGCCATCCTTACCAACTGCCGGAGTCCACTTTCTGTTAAACCGAAGAAGGCCAGACCTGCCAGAACGATCAACACTGGCAGCAAGAGCAAACTGACAACCCGCCACCGTTTCACAGATCTGCCCCCACATTCAAGTGAAGGCGGAAAGAGTGTTCTTCTTCCAGCAAAGGCACCGCCACATCCAGTCGAACCTGACCAAACGGCAGGGTAATCCGCCCGCCAAGACCCACACTTTTCTTGAGATTGACATCCATGCTGTCCATGGCCTGCCCGGTATCATAAAAAGCAGCCACACTCCACATGTCACCCACCTTCCGCTCCACTTCCATGCTGCCCACCATCAGATAACGACCGCCAATCACCGTTCCTGAGGCATCAGTAGGGCCAATGCTTTTATAGGCATACCCACGAACACTCTGGTCGCCACCGGCATAAAATCGCAGAGACGGAGGAAGTTCATCAATAGAATCGACAACGGTAGTGCCAAGGGTAAAACGGCCAATCAGTCGCCACTTGTCAAACAGTGACGTGATCCCCTTCACCCCGGCCTGAGCCTGCACAAAAGTAGCATCCGAGACAATATTTTTGTCAGCGCCTTTCACATCCACAAAAAAGCGCCAGCCATCCTGGGTATTGATCCTGTTTTCTGCAAAGACTACACTCCAGCTACCCCCCGGCAGCAGGAGCAGACTTGAGCCGCTGGTCACGCCCACGTCATATTGTTCATCCCGGACCTCAAGGGTGACCCCATATTGATACATCGGCCCGGAATGACTGACGGCCGCAGCCGCAGAGAGCAAATTTGTTTTGGTATTATTCCATTCTTCACTGGCCCAGTTTCCGGCATATTTCAAGGCATCGTAGCGGGGATCAGCCACGGGGATTTCATAGGCAGCGCCAACCCTGTTGATCTTTTCAGAAAGGAGCAGAGAGCTGCTCACCCGATGGCCGCTGTCATTGAAAAGGCGATTTCTCCACTCCGTCTTGCCCCGGATCCCGGTATCAGTGCCATAGCCCATACCAAAGCTGTAGCGATTAGGCAGGGCAGGAGCAAGGGTCAGGGCCACGGGGACCTGCCACTCGTTGATCTTATCAAACTCAGGTTCCACTGTCACCCCACTGAAAAAACCTGTCTCGTAGAGAATTGACTGCAACTGACTGAGTTCACGAAGGGAGTAAGGATCACCTTCCTTATAGGGAAGATAGCGTGACAGAAGATCCTGATTGATGATTTTCTGGGCGGAAGAGGTCTTACCGAAGAGAAAACGATGACCGGTATTCAGAAGGAGAGTAATGTCGGCCTGATGGTTTTTCCGATGCACCCTGACTTCATTTTTTTCAAATCCGGCCTCGACAAAACCATTTCGTATAGCCCACTGCAGAATCTTTTTCTTGCCTTCTTCATATTGCTGATGGTTGAAAATCGCTCCACCCTGCAAGGGAAACTGTTTTTCAAGATCAGAGAATAACGACAATCCACTGCCAGCCCCTGTGATTTCAACGGAAACAGAGTGCACCCGCACCGGCTCGCCAGGCGTGATAATGTAAGTAGCATGCCAGATGCCCTCATTTTCGATAAGCGCGCCTTCTACTGCTGGCGAATAGTAGCCCAGAGGTTCCAGGGATGACTTGATGTCCTTCTCCGCCTCCCGATGCAGGCGGCGCATCTCACCGACACTGAGCATGGGGTCTTTCTGCTGCTGATAGATCCTGAGCCGGGCCAGGACAGCCGCCGACATCTCCTTATTCATGGCGGTTCCGGTAGCAGCTCCCGCAGCATCAGATCGTCCCTGGTCACCATCACTGACCGTGACATCCAGAAACACCGCCCCAAACACTGCGCCTGGCATCAAAAGGAACATTATCAGGAAGAGAAGAGACAGAAGACGCATCAAAGAATGATTGGGCTCTTGATTTATGGATGAAGTTTCACCCCGGAAGGACTATAAAAGCAATCAATCTTCAAAATACCATTTCATCAACCTATACGTCATTGAAAAAATGAGCGACGTCCCTCTCATAATTGAAAAAATAGTCAATGGCGGATACGGCCTGGCCCGTCGGGAAAATGGTCAAATCGTCCTGCTCCGGCACGTCCTGCCGGGCGAAACCGTCAAGGCCCAAATCCTGCTTGAGAAAAAGGGATTTGCCGAGGCCGCTGCCACCGAGATCCTGGCGACCTCCCCCAACCGCGTCCCACCACCATGCCCAAAATACGGTAGATGTGGCGGTTGCGACCTCCAGCACTGTGATTATGAGCAACAGCTCCAGATCAAAAAGGGGATCATTGCCGACCTGCTCCAGCGTGCCCCCCAGAGTGCGCTGCAACAGGCCGTCCCATTACTCGCTGACCCCATTGCCTCGCCACAGGTCTTCGGCTATCGCCAGCGGCTGCGGTTGCAGATAGACGAGAACAGGAAACCCGGTTTCCGCCGGTTTCACTCCCATCAATGCGTTCCGATCACAGAGTGCCTACTGGCAAGAACTGAACTAAACCGGGCCTTGCAGCAACTTCAGGATCAGCCGCCATTCCACAAAATACTGGCCAGCACAACCGAGCTGGAACTCCTACTGAATCCGTCAAACGCAAGGGTGGTCTGTCTTTTCCACCTCTCCCGCAAACCGCGACCCACGGACATGAAACAGGCGGAAGCACTGCTGGCAACACTCCCGGCAATAGAGAGAATAGAGTTTCACGGCCAGGATTTTCTGCCCTGCGGGCCGATCATCAAGGGCAACAACAAAGAATTACGTTTCCTGCTCCCCCCTTTCCCCGGCCATACCGACAAACCAATCTCACTTGCCTGGGAAGCTGGGGGATTTTGTCAGGTCAATCTGGCCCAAAACATTCAACTCATCCAGACAACGCTTGATTTCTGCCAGCCTGACGCAGAGACAACCGTTCTTGACCTGTTCTGCGGCATGGGCAATTTTTCCATCCCACTGGCCATGCAATCAGCATCCCTGCGGGGCATTGAGGGCCAGGGATCAGCCATTCGCTGTGCCCGAAAAAACAGCGAACAAGAAGGCCTCACCAACACCCTTTTCGAGAAAAACCCCATCCATACCCATTGCCAAACACTGGCAGCAGAAGGTCAGCGCTTTGACTGCGTAGTCATCGACCCGCCAAGACAGGGTGCCCCAGGACTTGCTTCCGACCTTGCAACCCTCACCCGAAAACGGCTGGTCTATATTTCCTGCGATCCCGCAACCCTGTGCCGGGACTTGGGCGAGCTGGTTCAATCCGGTTTCACCATCAAAAGGCTTCAACCCGTGGACATGTTCCCACAGACCCATCATATCGAAACCGTGGCCCTGCTTGAAAAGGAAATAAGTTTTTAAGGAGGTATTAAAAGAAGAAAAGGTTCTATTTGCAACACCCTCTAACCCCCATCCCTGTAATCAGGGACAACGAAGGATGAAACTTTTGTAAAAAGTGGTCATAATTACCCTTGCCAGTAGTTCCAACGGATTATTTCTAAGCCATCGGAGGGTAATTATGACCACAAAAAAAGATAGCACAG
>CAITDH010000077.1 GCA_903891045.1 uncultured Desulfobulbaceae bacterium
CATAGGCATAGGATATCCCCATCCCGGCGGACTCAACAATTTCCGTGACCAGCCCCAAGGGTTTCAGGTTCATTTTTCATCCTTCCCATCTAACCCCGATAAACGGGATAACTACCTTCACGAAATTCGTTTCAAAAAAGAAGAAACGAATTTCTAAGGTACTAAAAGTTGTTGTTCCACCAGATCCCGCAACCTGCTTGCCAGATCCAGCATGACAGGAATTTCCTCCATAGCTGGGCCGGTGATATTGAACGTATCCACATCACAGATCTCCTGATATTGATCAAGATTCAAGAGTCCCTCCCGTATGCCTGACATGGCACAGGGGAAGGCCTCATCCATGGCCTCGACCAGATCTTTCATGGTGTGGTTATTGGGTAATTTGCCCTCACACATCAGGGCGGTCATGACGAATTTTTCAATGGCCATGACGATAATGTTGTAAAGGATCACGGTAGTGAAGGCCTTTTTGTGCTGCGCATAGGCGGCCGAGGCGGTCTTGAGGAAGGCCTTGCCCTCACCCCAGAAATCTTCCCAGCCCTGGATGGGCTGGACCTTTTTCAGGTCGAACAATGAAAAGTTTGTGGTCGGTTTCATGGGAATGCGCCTCTTTTTTTGGTATGAGGAAGAAGATTGAATGGATCTACCGACACAGCCTTTTCAGTTGGCTGGGGTAATCAAGGCATCCCTGGCGACTCATAACTCTTCCGCCTTGCTGAGAGTATAAATGTCTCGCCATCTGGCGCCACAGGTTGCGCAAAACATGGAGACATGAACCTTGCCAGCTTTTATCTTTTCCGGTGGCGCACTTGCCTTAATGGCCGCGGAACCGCATTTGGGGCAGTTTTCACCATTCGACTCCAGGTATGATTTGAAGGTCATCTGTTCCCTCTTTTTTGCTCATCGCAGCACAGGTTATGGCCAGCGGCGCGAAGGATGGCCTTCTGCTTTTCACCATTGGTGCAGCCCGGTTTTTCCAAAAAGGTGATATTCGTCACAGCCCATCCTTGCCCTATGAGGCGATCAGATACTCTGCCGCCGGCTCTCCATCCTCTATGCCATCGAGAATGGCATCAATGGCCTCAGTGCTGTTCACGCCTTTGAACCACCAGTTTTCCGGCTGAACCACCATGATCGGGCCGGACTCACACTGCTTGAGGCAGGTAGTGGCGGTGACCAGGCAGTCGAGACCACGGTCAAGGATCTCTTCCTCAAGATACTGGAGGAAACCATCAGTCTGCTTGTGGCAGAGGCCTTTTTTATCGCCCGCTACCCGAAAACTCTGGCAGACGAGGATTTGTCGCTCTGGAATTGCCATTTCTTCTCCTTTTTCGTGTTGATAAAAAATTTTCAGACCGCCAAATCAGATCATTATTTCCGGCATTTTTTTCCTTTTTTACCGCCGCCATACAACACTTCAACCGTCCCTTCGATATTGTCTTCGGTAATCAGAACACTGATGCCATGGCTACCCAATATCTTCCGGGGACTCTCACCGGCACTGGCCGCCAGCAGTACAAAACAGTCTTTCAGGGTCTCCGCCAGGATTTCCCATCGGGAAGCGCCTGCTCCGGGTTCAGGAAGGTCTCGGGTTCCGAGAAGACAAACAAGTCCATCTTCCCTTGGACCATAGATCAGCGCCGTTATGGCATGGCCAAGGTGGAGATCAACCTCCATACCGTTGGAGCTGACCACCGCCACGTTCGGGCGATCAGCGCTGGGCTTAGGCAACGTCGAAGCCACTGAGCAGCAATTCTCTCCAGAACCATCAGCTGTCCTGTCGGTTTGAATCTTCTCAGGGACGGCCACCACGGTCAGGTATTTTGCCACTTGATCGCGAACCCTGGTCATCAGTTCATGACTCGGCGGTGCAAGCATCTCTTCCCCTTCCGTGGCCGGGTCAAAAGGTACGACGGACATGGATTTCACCCCCAGAGCGGCCATAGTCCTGGCAATTTCCTCCACGTGCTCGTCATTATACCCAGGATAAATCGTGGTTCTGACCTGCACATCACATCCAGCCTGCAGAAAGCCTGTTGTAGCTTTTAGCTGTTCATCCAGGAGCATCCCGGCTGCCGTGAATAACGGAACCGTCTTGATTCCGGGACGGATCCAGGCATACAATCTCTGTACCACTTCCAGATCCACTCCATCCACCAGCAGGGTAACATGGCTGACACCAGCCTTGACCAGTCGCTCGACAGCCTGCTCGCCCCCCAAACCCAGAGTGGTAATCCCCAGGGCCATTGCCGGATATTTCTCCCGCACCAGACGCAAGGTATCAAGAGCCGACCCCAGATCAGCCAGCGGATCACCGGGACCCGCTATGTTCACCCCGTCAATCTTGTCACCCTTGTTCAGAAGCTCATCAAGCCAGGCCAGTGCCTGCTCCGGTATCATTGCCTGCATGGATTCCTTGGTTGAGGCAAAGCGAATGCGGTTATTGGCGCGCGGCGCTACCGGCAGATTCACCCATCGCCCCTGCGGTGAATGAATCTGCGTGGCGGAACAGGTACAGGTACTTTGAGCAAGAGTTGTCATTTTTATTCAATGGTTATCAATTGATTCCAACCCGGTTTATCAGCATCCAGCATTACGGTTTTCTACCGCCTGACTTCTGCTGAATGCCGACCAATACCGCCTCATCCTTACAGGACAAGTTCAAACTTCGAATCAGGATCATCCCGGTCCTTGCGATCCTGCAAGACCCCAAGAATTTTTTCCAGCAGCCGCAAGGCCCCCTTGTAGCCGACCGTCGGGAAATACTGATGTCCCTGCCGGTCAAGGATGGGGAAACCCCAGCGCACCAGCGGGATATCCTCATCCCGGGCGATATACTTGCAGTAGGTATTGCCGATAATCAGATCCACCGGCTCGTTCTTGATCCACTGATGGAGCAGGAACATATCGCCCTTGGCCCTGACATTGACCTCAAAAGGCATGTCCTTGGTAATCTCCTTGATCCGTCGCTCGAATTCCTTACCGGGCGTACCGGTAACAATGTGGATCGGGCACATGTCCATGGAGACCAGAAATTCGGTCATGGCAATGAGCTGATCAGGATCACCCACCAGCGCCACCTTTTTGTGGTACAGGTACTGATGCATGTCGGAGATCATGTCCACCAACTGCCCCCGTTCCAGGGACAACTCGTCCGGCACCGTGACCCCGGCAATGATCCGCAGGGCATCGATAAACCGGTCTGTCGCCTTGAGCCCAAAGGGCATATCCAGCACCTGACAGGGGACCTTGTTCTTGGTGTCGAGTTCATGGGCCGCTGCGGCTGAACACCATTCCCCAAGGGCCAGGGTGCCGATGGAGTCGCCTGCGGAGATGAGTTCCGCCACCGTGGTGCCACCATCCGGAAACATCTTATATTCCCCGGACAACGGGCCGTTCAAAACGCCGGAGGTATCAGGAAACATGATGGTCTTCACTCCGATCATATTAGTCAGCCGCTTGATCTCCTCCATATCCGATGGTTCCACCCAACCAGGGATAATATTCACCTTGCCATTCTTCTTGCCGGTGGTCTCAGCCAGGCCTGCCATGGACTTGACCATGGTCGAAAACCCGGTGA
>CAITDH010000078.1 GCA_903891045.1 uncultured Desulfobulbaceae bacterium
AGGGCCATTTGAAAAAGTTCTGTATCTCTCATAATGCAAAAAAATATCATTTCTCAAACAGCTTTATCAACCACTACCCACCTAAAACAGCGAGGAGCCAATTATAGCATATTTTTTTATTGAGGGGTTATGAGAATGAAACGTAATGTCCGTGTATTAGAATGAGATTTGAACGGAGTTGTTTTTTGGTAATGTAAAAAGGGAACACGTTATTAAAAAAAACGGCTAAAATCCCAGCAAGTTGCTACGGATATTACTGGATCATCTATATGGTACTTGCAATCTCACTGTGAGTGATTTAAACAATGGCATGTTGTTCGTGAGGCCTCCTTTTTTATGACTTTTAAGATGGGGGATAGTCTGTTGATACCTGTTGATATTATTGGAAATACTATGGTAGATGACATCGGGGCATCCGGGGTGCTGTGGAATCTCGGCGATCTGTATCGCAATAAGGATGATCCGGCACTGGCGGTGGATATCCAATGGTGTATCGATGAGGCGAAAGTTCTTCGCGGTCAGTTCCGCGGTCAGGTGGCAACGCTTGATGCCGCAGAACTGCTGGGGCTGGTCGTCCGTCTGGAGGCACTTGATTGCCGGATCACCCGTCTGGCGGCTTTTGCCTTCCTGAATTTCACTACCCAGATGGAAAACAGTGTGGCTGGCGCCCTGGAACAGCGGATGGAGGAGCTGGCTAGTCACTGTAAAAAAGACGTGGTCTTTTTTGAGCTGGAATGGAATGTGATCCCCTCGGAGATCACGGCCCGCTTGCTGGCGGCGCCAGAATTGGCGGGCTATAGGCATTATCTGGAGGCCCTGCGCCGCTATCTGCCGCATCAGCTCTCGGAAGCCGAGGAGTCCCTGCTGCTCGAATATGCCCCGGTGGGGAGAAGCTCCTGGAATACCCTTTTTGACAAGGTCCTCAGCGGCCTGCGTTTTGGCGAGAAAAAGCGGGCGGAGGAAGAGGTGTTGACTGATCTGCACCACCAGGATCGCGAGGTCAGGCGGCAGGCGGCCGACGACCTTACCGCCGGGCTGCAGGGCCAGAGCCATATTCTGACCCATATCTTCAATACGCTCGCCGCCGACAAGATGATTGATGACCGGTTGCGCTGCCATGACAGCTGGGTGCACTCCATGAACCTGGACAATGAGCTGACGGACGCCACCGTCGAAACGCTGGTGCAGGCAGTGACCACTCGCTATGACATTGTTCAGCGCTATTACCGTGTGAAAAAAGAACTGCTGCATCTGGACGAACTCACCGACTATGACCGCTATGCGCCCCTGCCTGCCTTGCCTTCGCAAATAATCGGCTGGGAAGAGTCCAGGAACATGGTTCTACACTCCTTTGCGGCCTTTTCCGGAAATCTGGCCGCCATTGCCAAGCGGTTCTTCGCCGAAAAGTGGATCCATGCCCCGGTGCTCCAGGGCAAACGGGGCGGGGCCTTTGCCCACCCCTGCGTCCCTGATGTACATCCATACGTCATGGTTAACTATACCGGCACCCTGAACGATGTCTCCACCGTCGCCCATGAACTGGGCCATGGCGTTCATCAGGTGTTGGCTGCGGCCCGGGGCCACTTCAACAGCGACACCCCGCTGGTCCTGGCGGAGACGGCCTCGGTCTTTGCCGAGATGCTGGTCTTTCAGAGCCAGCTGGCCTTGCTCACCGATCGAGCACAGAAGCGGGCTTTCATCTGCCAGAAGCTGGAGTCGATCTTTGCCACAGTATTTCGCCAGACGGCGATGAACCGTTTTGAAAAGCGGATGCATGAGGGCAGACGTGAGCAGGGGGAACTGAGCAGTGAGACCTTGAGCGAATACTGGCTTGAGACCCAGCGGCAAATGTTCGGCGATTCCGTGACCCTGCGGCCGGACTACGGGATCTGGTGGTCGTACATCCCTCACTTCCTGGCTACCCCCGGTTATGTCTATTCCTATGCCTTTGGCGAGCTCCTGGTGCTGGCCCTCTATGGTCTCTATCAGCAGCACGGTGATTCCTTTGTCACCCTTTACACTGAGCTGCTCTCGGCCGGCGGTTCAGCCTCCCCCTATGATCTGGTCAAACCTTTTGGTATTGATCTTGATGATCCCGGTTTCTGGCTGCAAGGCTTGAAGGTCATTGACCAGATGCTGCAGCAGGTGGAAGATGTCTCTGCCGATCAGCAGTAACGGCGGTCGGGGGCAGCAATGAACGATCAGCATGGAATTGATCTCGCTTTCATGCGGATAGCCCTTGAGCAGGCCCGGCAGGCGGCCCTCATGGGCGAGGTCCCGGTCGGGGCGGCGCTGGCCCATGGTGAGACCCTGCTGGCCGCTGCTGCCAACCGGCCCATTGGTGCCAATGATCCCACTGCCCATGCCGAGATCCTCGCCATCCGTGAGGCGGCCGAAAAAATCGGCAATTACCGGCTGGTGGATACCACCCTTTATGTCACCCTCGAACCGTGCATCATGTGCATGGGGGCCATTATTCACGCCCGCATCCAGCGTCTGGTATTCGGCGCCCTCGATCCCAAGACCGGGGCGGCCCTGTCCCGTTATACAATTGGCACCGACGATCTTCTCAATCACCGGTTGGAGATTGTAGGCGGGGTTTTGGAGACGGAATGCTCTCAAATCTTAAAAGATTTTTTCAGGGATCGACGTGAAGGCAGGGCAGAGAGGAATGAACGCTGAAACAGGTAGGGTTTTGGCTCCATTTTTTATGCTTATATTGAAAAAATTGTATCTCTTTGCTGTGACGTCCCTATGATCCCTTTTGTCTTGCTGCTGGCCTTGCTTACCGCCTTCCCACCCCTGGCAACAGATATGTATCTGCCCGCCATTCCTTATCTGGTGAAAACCTGGCAGCTCCCTCTTGTCATTGTTAACCTGACACTGGTCCTTTTCTTTGTCACCTACTGCTGTTCCCTGCTGGTGTACGGGCCGCTCTCCGACCGCCTTGGCCGCAAACCGCCCCTGCTCACCGGCCTGCTGCTCTTTATCAGCGGCAGTCTGCTCTGCGCGCTCAGTTCCAATATCTGGATGCTTGTCAGCGCCAGGATCATTCAGGCCATGGGCGCCGGTTCCGCCTCCGCCATATCACTGGCCATGGCCCGTGACCGCTTGCCGGGCAGCCAACGGGAACGGGTATTCAGCCAGATCTCGGTCATCATGGCCCTGGCGCCCATGATCTCTCCCATGATCGGCAGCCTGATTCTCGAACACCTGAGCTGGCCGTGGATCTTTGCCATGCAGGGCGTGATGGGCTTGATCGCCCTGGCCGGAGTTGTCTTCACCCCGGAGAGCCATGTTGGCGTTCAGGGAGACATCTTTACTGTTCTCCGGCAAAGTTATGGCCGGGTGCTGCGGAACCGGCAATTAATGGGGCTTGTTCTATGCAACGCGATGACCGGTCTCCCGCTCTTTGCCTTTATCGCCGGGTCGGCCAGTATCTACA
>CAITDH010000079.1 GCA_903891045.1 uncultured Desulfobulbaceae bacterium
ATATCCTCCCCGTTTGCCATGGCCGAACTCGTAACCCGGTCCTGGTTATCGTAGGCGACTGTGAGGATCCGGGTGCCGGATTCATCAATGACGCCGGTCAGGTTATGGGCATCGTTCGGGTTATCATAGATATACTGGATGACACCGCCATCCGGCCTGGTGACTGAAATCAGGTTCTTATTGGTGTCATAGCCATAGGCAAAGGTACCGATGGGGCTTGATACTGTTGCCAGCAGGGATTCCGCATTGTACTGCAGCGTCAGGGTCCGGCCGAAGCCATCTGCGATTGTCCGCAGCAAGGCGCCGTCATAGCTGAGGGTAGTGCTGTTATTGTTGCGGTCCCGTTTTTCAATCAGACGGCCGTCGCTGTCGAAGAATCGCTTGGTCGTATCCGGTTTGGTCAGGGTGTAGCCACTGGTGGTCTTGGTCAGAACCGTCTTTCTGCTGATTTGATTGTTCCAGATATCGGTCCCAGCCGCAACCAGGTGCATGATATGACCGTCCGACTGTTTATAAATGGCCATGGTTGTATGTGTAAACGATGGCGTTGTTGTTGGTGTCGTGAGTCTGGGCATTCAAAAATAGATCTGACCCCTTTTTGCGGGTGATCTCGGCGACCTGACCCGCGGGGGTGTAGGTATGGTGATCACCCGGTTAGCCGGGCAGGGTCGTGGTTTGTAGCTGGCCGGTGGCAACTTGTAAACTTGGAAGCCTGGCACCGCTCTCCATGTTCCCCAGACGTGACCCCGTTCCCTGAAGTATTTGTTAACGAACTGGCGTATTGTTTCCGCGTCGTAAGCGTTTTTCGATATACGGTCCGGAAAAATATAATACTATTATGCACACTGCTAAACAGAATACATTGAATAATATTGATATTATACTGTGTATTCTGTCAGTTTTTACATTCATATGTGCACTAAAAAAAACTATTATTTTTTGTACGTGCAATGACCAGCCAAGAATGAGGGTTGCAACAGGTATAATCCAAATAGCAATTGAAGGAAAAATTGCATAGAGAAGTAGCGAAACAGAAGGAATTGTAGTGTACAAAACAATAGGAACGCCAATTCTTTGTGCATCCCATTGGCTAATAATAATATTATTCTTATTTAAAAAAAACCAAAGTACAGCATAACCTACATATATGACTCGTATTAATATAAGATAGTCTTGAAATATGTTTCTTATCTTGGCCATATTGCTATCTCTTTGAGAAGAATGATAGTTCATTCATTGCATCCACAACTGTCTGGATAACGTCGAACTATTGGGTCTCCGTTGAAACCTAGAGCTTGAGATGCCCCTGATATTGTATTCTTTTTTAATCCTTCCTCCCAGTGCTGGTAAATCACATTACCATCCCCAATATAGAGTGCAGAATGATGATGTCCCTCTCCATACCAAACGAAAATATCACCAGGTTGTGCTGCCGTAACAGACAAATTTTCTAATTGTGAAGGAGCAAAATTAGGGTCAGCCAAGTCAGAAACTCTAGGAATTGGATATCCGTTGTTTCGTAACACTGTGGGATAATTCGAAGCGTCAGGATCACCTTTTGTGTGAGCATCAGAAACAAATTCATTACAGTGGTTGTACCCATTCCACCAATGGCCTTTCCATGCATCTTTGTTATTGAGATACTGATCAATTCCCCAGTTAACCCTATCTTGTGGTGTGAGCCCCGAAGGATCGAACCAGTTAACCGGATTCCCCCCCACATACGCATACAAATTCATCCCGCCACGCAGCCCAATCGGATCAGCGGAGATATACCTCCCCAGCTCCGGATCATAAAACCTGTTCCAGTTGTAATGGAGTCCGGTCTCTTCATCGTAATATTGTCCCGGGAACCGCAGGTTGTTGGTGACCGTCCCGGTAGTGATCTGAGCCTTGCCGAAGGGCAAGTAGGCGGCCTGCCAGACAACCGTGCCGGTGGCGGTGACCAGTTGCTGCGGGGTGCCGAGATGGTCGTTGACGAAATAATAGATGCCGGGGTTGGTCTTGTATTCCTTGATGGCAAAGGGCTCGCCATCAAGATAGATGTAATCCCTGATTTTCGTTCCATTGAGGGTTTCGGCAATCAGATGGTTGTTCAAGTCATAGAGATAATGGGTGATTGTGGTGCCTACGGTCTTGCGGATCCGCCGGTTGCTGCTGTCGTAGCCATAGGTGGCCACGGTGGTGCTCTGTTTATTCACCTGGATCAACCGGTTTAAACCGTCGTAGACAAAGGCGAAGGTCCCGTCTGCTGAGACAATATTGCCGTCGGCATCATAGCTGTAGCGGATGTTGCCGGTGTCCGGGGCGGTGGCCAGAATCTTTCTGCCGAAATCATCAAAGGTGAAGCTGGTCGCCTTGTTTCTTGCATCCGTCACCTGACTGATATTGTCATGGCCGTCATAGCTGTAGCCGACGGCGGCCACGCCTGCCTCGGTCACTGACAGTAAGCGGTAATGAAAACGGTCGCTTGTCCCTATTTTGTCATTTATTATTTATAATGGCTCTAAACAAAACTCAGCTGAAGGATTATATTTAACTGCAAGATCAATATATTACCATATTGGAGGTTTTGCTATGAAAATGCCGGTTATCTCTCTTGTGGAATGGCAAAAACGCTTCGGGACTGAAAAGGCCTGTGCCAATGAATTGGCAAAAGTCCGGTGGCCTCACGGGTTTCAGTGTCCAGCATGCGGCTCGCAAAAATACAGCATTATTGGTACGCGCAAGCTGTATCAATGCTCTGAGTGCAGACATCAGGTGTCGGTAAAAGCCGACACTTTGTTTCATGCTACAAAAATACCACTGGTAAAATGGTTTTGGGCGATTTACCTGATGGCTTCTGACAAAGGTGGAATTTCCTCTTTGCGATTGTCCAAGCATATCGGAGTGTCCTGGATCAGTGCTCGAAGTATGCTGAAAAAGATCCGTACTGCCATGGCTCATCGTGACAGCATCTATCGACTCGACAAACTGATCGAGTTCGATGACACGTATGTCGGCGGGAAACGTGCCGGCAAGAGAGGTCGAGGGGCAGAAGGGAAAACTCCGGTTCTGGTCGCCGTGGAAACTCGGGAAAAGGGAGCTGGTTTTGTTGCTATGGAGGTGGTTACTACAATTTCCAAAGAAACGGTGAAATCTTTTCTTGCATTTCATTTGAAGCCTGGCCAGAACGTACGAACAGATGCCTTGCCAGCGCTGAACGTTGTGGCACAAGATCACGTTCATGAGAAGAAGGTAACCCCGCCGGAAAAGGCTGGTGAATGGCTGCCTCTTGTCCATATCATCATTGGCAATATGAAGACATTTCTCAATGGTACTTTTCATGGGGTATCTTCAAATTATCTCCAGGAATATCTGGACGAGTTTTGTTATCGATTTAATCGCAGGTTCTGGGAACCAGAATTGCCACTGAGATTACTCAACGCATGCTTGGCTCACGTTCCTGTCAAAATAGCTGAGTTTCATTAAGAGCCA
>CAITDH010000080.1 GCA_903891045.1 uncultured Desulfobulbaceae bacterium
GTTTACAGGACTACGAATATAAAAATCATACTTGCAGCGGCTGTTCTGACTTATTTTCGATACATTATAAAAATCGTAACTATTACTCCATCTCGTTCGTCAGAGGGGGTGGAGTTTCATATAAATCTTATCAGGGCAGCAATCAAAATGTTGGGTAATTCGACGAACAGCCCGAGAATAGGCATCAATTGTCTTCTCGCTCTTGCCCTGGAGTTTGAGCAGCTTCAGGTGTCGTTCATAAAGGATTTCAAATCGTTTTACTTCTGCTGGTGTCATGGTATGCCCCTTTTGAGTTGTAATTGTCCGGAATTAGACAGCTACAGGAGTATACGCTGTTTTGTTTTTTCCGCCGCAGAGCGGCTTCGTCCAACAAGGTCCTTCACTCGATGGGCTATCTCTCCGTTCAATACCTTATAACGATATTTTGTCACCCATACAAAATGGTACTCAATATTGAAAACTGTATGACTCCCGTAACGGTATTCCATATAAACCTCCTATTCATAGTGGGCATATGATAACACATAGTAAAAATGATAAATCTATCCGCCTAAAGGCGGAGATTTTAACCCTATTTGAGACTAATAAAAACATATCAGAAACAAACGGGACTTAATAACAGGCATCACCCAACTGATAATAACACACTTTTAAACACGAATAACTTGAAACATTCAAAATGATTAAGTACAGTCTTGCTGTATATTTATTTTTTATCACTATGCAAATTATTCAATGTTCTCCTATCGTCCAATAAATATCACTGACGCGCAATCAGCTCCTGACACGTGACAACAATCAGGTCGGTCTGAAGTCCAATACAACACTTGCTCTTCATTTTCCTCAAGGGAGTGACCACCATAAAGTTCTTCACCACCAGCCATTTACTCTGCCTGACCTCTTTGATCGCCATATCACTCCCGGCCAGCAATGGTATTGCCGAAACTGTCGCCACCGAGGAATGGCAGATAGCCGCAGACAAAATTACCCGCTACGAAGACCCGAAATCCATTATTGCCGAGGGCAATGTGGTTCTCACCAAAAGAGAATTACTTCCGCCGGAACTATCAAAAAATCAGAAAAAAAACCAACAATGGGGAGAACTTCTGGAAGAACCAACCTCTTCTCCAGCAGAAACGACCGGACAGGCATTAAAAAAAGACACGCCCCCTCGGCATGAGAACAGAGTAACCATCCAGGCCGACTGGATTGCCTATGACGTAGATCACGGCTCCGTCAAGGCCCGCGGCCATGTAAACATCCAGGGCGCTAACGATGAGATTGCAGCCGAAGAAGGTGTCGTAGATCTCAATAAGGAAACCGGTACTTTTACTGATGCCACCATCCTCCGCAAATCCTTGGATCTGCACCTTGAAGGAAAAATCGTTGAAAAAACAGGTTTTAACACCTATCACATTGAAAATGGCTGGGTCATTACCTGTAAGTTAAAAAATAACGAAACTCCTCCCTGGAGTTTCGCCAGCACCGACACCACCGTCACCGAGGGTGGATACGCCGTTCTGAAGAACGCCACCTTTCGGATAAAAGATGTCCCAGTACTCTACACCCCCTGGCTGATAGTACCCGCCAAGAATAAACGTCAGACCGGTCTGATGTTTCCTGAAATATCCAGTTCTACGCGCAATGGTTTTGGACTTAACCTGCCTCTTTTTCTCAATGTCTCTGACTCCACCGACCTGACCCTCTTTCCCGAATACTATGCGAACCGGGGATTTATGCCGGGCATGGAATTTCGTTATGTCCTGGGAGAAGCACAAAAAGGGACATTCATGGGAAGCTTTCTCCAGGACAAGCTCACTAATCCATCTGAAATCGACTATTTCCAAGAGACTGGTTACGCCCATACGAATGCGGACAGATACTGGTTCCGCGGCAAGGTTGACCATGACCTTCCCAGCGATTTATACACCCGTATCGACCTTGATGTTGTCTCCGATCGTGACTACCTGACCGAATTTAATACCGGTTTCACCGGTTCCACTGAAACCAACAACCGCTTCCTCTCCATGTATGGCCGTAATTTCCAGGACAGGACAGCCGATCAGCGCGTCAACACCGCCAAGGTGCTCAAGGTATGGGATTCCATGTCTCTGGAAACTAATTTCCTGGCCATTAACGATGTCCGCACATCTCCACCAACCCCAATGTCATCGCCACTCTGGAAACTACCGGGACTGGATTTCACCGGGTCTCTCCCCCTTGCGAGCACACCTCTTACCGTTGACTGGAACGCAGACTATGTAAATTATTGGCGCCAAAATGGTTTTGGTGGTCAGCGTGTCGATCTGTTCCCCCGTCTCAGCGCCCCTATCCCTCTAGGCGCCTACCTTGAATCGCGGGCGGAAGTCGGAGTGCGTAATACCTCCTACATGATTCAAAACAACGGAGACGGAATCTGGAATCAAGGCGATACCCCCAATCGTTCTCTCTATAATTTGCACGGCGAGATTGGCACCACCCTGCTCAAGAATTTTGGATTGAATGAGAATGATGCTACGAGTTGGGACCATCGACTCCGCCCTTATGTCCAATATGACTATCTGCCGAAAACCAACCAAGACAACCTGCCTCTTTTTGATCAGGTTGACCGCATCCAAGATAGCAATGCTCTCACCTACGGAGTTAATAATTTCTTTGAACTCTTCAACGATACCAAAAGAAAATCTGCCCACGACTATGGCTACTTCAAGGCCTGGGAAAGTTATGATCTCCGCCAGGAATACTCCGACCACCCACTAACCCCTGTCAGCTTGAAACTTGGCTGGACCCCGATCAATAACTTTGTCCTCTCCTATCAAACAAATATCGGTA
>CAITDH010000081.1 GCA_903891045.1 uncultured Desulfobulbaceae bacterium
GGATAGTTTCCACGTTCAGCATCTCCTTTTAATTCTCCTCCCTCTGGTTGATTTCAGAGAGGATAGAGCATGGGCTGAGGTGGGTCAATTTTGAACGCCTATTTCCCCCGTTAGTGGGTCATTATTACACGCCGATTCACAACCAAATCCCCGTCAGGAGGTGTCAAGAACAAAGAAAAGAAAGGATTGTCACCTTTTTTGACAAGATAAGATGGGGCCATTTTGTACCATAGATTTGTACAAGTGGCTTAAACGAAAACAACCAATTGATATCTACTAATAATATCAATTGGCTGCTATATGGACAGTGTGGAGCCGATATGCGGAGTCGAACCGCAGACCTACTGATTACGAATCAGTTGCTCTACCAACTGAGCTATATCGGCTTGAACTCGTGTTGGCTTGTATAACAGGCTTTTAAGCGGAGCGCAATCGATTTTAAAAGGTGGAAAAATGTATCAAAAGGTGGAAAAAGAGGGCGCACCTTGCGCCCCGTTTGCGCCCCGTTATTTTTCGAAAAATTCCATAATCAAACACGCTTTAAATAGGCTGAATCCAATATAAAGTCCACCAGATTTAATCAAAAAAATACCGCTACAACAGAAAACCTTCGGTGCGCCTCCGGTCATGCCAACTCAATTCGTTGCAAATTTAACAGTTGGACGTTTAGCGGCAGTTCGTGACAGGATTCTTTACAAGCGGTCAAAGAGAGTGCTGGATCTTGCGCATTTCTCGTTCCAGGACAATCCAGGCCCTATCTGCCCATATACGGTGTTTCTGCGGAATGTAGCCTTGGGTTGGTCTGGTGGCGTGCGCTCCGCCGATATGCCGGAGGAGATGATCGAGGTGCTCGATCAGATCGGTCCGGTAGGGGGAGATAAGGTGTCGGATATAATCCAGGCGGCTTTTGATCGGCTGCAAAGCACTATCTCTGGCCGCTTTATTCCCGATTGTCGGGATGCGGGTATAGAGAAGTTTGGCCTCGGTGAGTAGTTCCATGATTTTGTTTCCGTCCATCTGTCTGCTCCTGGTGGGGTTGAAGAAAAGGTTGCTTGCCTTTCTCGATCCTACCGGGGGTAAGCTGTTTTTTCAAGAGGTTTGACAATCGCCTATGCGGCGCACCGGAACCTACCAGCAGCCAGCCTTACCAGAACCAGCTATCACCCCGGCAACAGAATCAAATCCAGCAGACCATTCATGCCCGTTTCCCGGACGGCAAGTCAAGGCCCTATGCTTGTTGGGCCCGGCTCAACAACCATTTCCAGATTGGGTCATACAAGCAGCTTCAGGCCCAGTAAGTAGATGAGGCCCTGGACTATATCGAGACCATGGAGCAAGGTAACCAGAACACCGCCCTGGAGATTCCACAATAGAGGCCTTAAAAAGAAAACGCTTCATGCTGGTATTTAACGAGACCAGGGGCATTTGAGCTAAAGGAAATCGACGATGGAGCAATGGTGATATCTGAAGATCGGTTTGCCGAGGTGGTTTCTGACTGCGGACTCTTTGACAGTAAATACCTACCCGGTCTTATCTCGGCGGCAGTTGATCGTCTGGGCCGGATCATGAAACGCCAAATTGAGGGGGAAAAGCAAGACGGACTGGAACAAAAAAGAGCAGATCGCCAAGAGAAAACTACCTCTGAAAATCCGCCCTCAAACCTGTCAAAAACACCAAATTGCAGCACGATTCCGCCCCGCCTACCCGCACAAAGCCTTTCTGTCGTTAATCGCTAAATTTATTACGAATCAGTTGCTCTATCAACTGAGCTATATCGGCTTGACAAGATGAACACTTGGAAAAGTAGTTCCTGTAAATATCAATTTTATGGTAGTATGTCAAGATCGGATCGATACAAGACCCCTTGATAATTTAGCTTGAGCCATAAGGTTCTTCCCCTCATTATGTCCTATCTCTTACTTTTCCTTGCTTGCTCTCTCTTCCTGGCAGGCTGTTCAGATACTCCCACGCCATCGGAGCAATCCAAGAGGCCAGACCCTGAAAGAACACACACCACTCTCAATCCTGAGCAGAATGGCTGCAAGCGCTGCCACATGCCACATCAGGACAAGGCTCATGGGTTTTCCTGTTCAACCTGTCATGCAGGCGATGACACCAGCAACGAGCAGAAGGATGCCCACGCAGGACTCATTTCACAACCAGCCCACCCGGCATCAATGGCTCAGACCTGCGGTAAATGTCATCCTGCCCAGGTAGCAGGGGTGGCGCAATCTATTCATTTTACCCTGACACACGAAGTCAATCTAGTCCGCAAGGCCTTTGGCGCTAAGGAAACACTGATTGCGCTCACTCAGGTACCTATTGCTGACGCGCCAAAGAATCCTCTGCAACTGGCAGATGACCTGCTGCGCCGACGCTGCCTGCGCTGCCATCCCTATTCCAGCGGCGACCCCTATCCCCTTGTGGGGCATGGCACCGGATGCGCGGCCTGTCATCTGGATTTCACCAATGGTTCGCCCACCTCTCACACCTTCCTGGCCACACCCAGCGATAAGCAATGTCTGCAATGTCACTACGGAAACTGGGTCGGCACCGACTATCATGGCAGATTTGAGCACGACTTCAACGAGGAATACCGGACTCCGTACACCAGCAAGGAACCGTTTACCCGGCCATACGGGGTTGAATTTCATCAACTCACCCCTGACATCCACCAGCAAAGGGGCATGATCTGCGTCGACTGTCATGGCGGCGCTGAACTCATGAACAGCCGCAAGGACGCGGCCATCCATTGCCAGGACTGTCATCTTCAGGAAAGTCTGGCGAGCTCCCTGCCGTTCAATGTGTCGCGGAAAGAAGGAAGATACCTGCTCCATGCCAAAGGCGACAATCTGCAACATGTGATCCCGCTCATGCGAGATCCGGCCCATGACGCCTTCAACGATCAGGTAACCTGTCAGGCCTGCCATGCCCAATGGGCCTTCAACGATACGGGAACGCACCTGCTTCGCAATGACACCACGGAAAACGACGCCTTCTGGAGACTGACGACCCAGGGCAGTTGGGAGGTGGAACATATTCTGACCTACAATCAGGATCCTGATGCCTCCACCACCCTGGCCCCCATCATGCGTGACAAGATCAACGGTACAGAGAAAAAAGGGATCTGGCATCAGGGCTATACCATGCGCCGCTGGGAGACAGTGCAGCTGGGCAGGGATGCAGACGGCAGGATATCGGTCATGCGCCCGATACTCGATCTCCACCTGTCATGGCTTGACGAAGAACATAAGGTCAGGTTTGACGCCATCCAGGCCCAGACCGCCGACAAAGGTCTACAACCCTACACCCCCCATACCACGGGGTCCGCAGGGATGTTCTACCGGCAGCGCCTGCAGGATTTCTATCGACTGGAAAAGAAAGGGAAAGAGGGAACAACAACAGGACAGCAAGGGAAACAATAAAAAAAAGAGTGCGGCGACCAGAAGGACCAGGGAATCTCAGAACCTATTCCTCCTGGGCCATGTCCTGATCCGCCAGCCGCACCTGCTCCATGAAGGCATGCACCTTTTCAGCATTTTTCATGCCGGGGGTCCACTCCACCCCTGAATTCACATCAATCGCAAAGGGGCGCACCTGCCTGATTGCCTCCCGCACATTTTCAGGATCAAGCCCGCCGGCAAGGATCAGCGGCAATTGCAGTCGCAGCCCGTCAATGATCCGCCAGTCAAAGGAGAGACCGGTCCCTCCTGCTATCCCCTTGCTGTAGGTATCGAGCAAAAAGCCCTGGACCGCATCGTCATAAGGGCTAAAGAGCTCAAGCTGTGTCTCCCCGCCAACCCGGAAGGCCTTGATCACCTTGCAGGGGGCGGCGGAACGGGCCAGGCTTTTACAATATTCAGGATCCTCGCTGCCGTGCAGCTGGACATGGGAAAGGCCGCAAGAGGAAATGATCTCTTCCACTTCCTTAAGATCTCGATCGACAAAGACCCCGACACAATCGACGAATGGCGGCAGGTCAGCGATGATCCCCCGCACCAGTTCCGGCGACACATGGCGCGGACTGGCCTCGACAAAAATAAAACCCAAGGCGTCAACCCCGGCCAGCACCCCTTCTTCCGCATCATAACGATTGGTGATGCCGCACATCTTGACCCGCGTCCTAGTTGCCATTAACTCTTCCCTCTTGTGTAAACATTCAATGACTCAAATCCCACGCAAGCCCTGCAAGGTATTGCCACCATCACTGCCCCGCATCAGGGTTTCTCCGATCAGGGCGGCGGTTATCCCCTCCTCCTGCAGACGCTGAAGGTCAGCCCGGGTCTTCAGGCCTGACTCGCCGACCACCGGGATATCGGCCGGGATCAATTTTTTGAGGCGGAAGGTGGTCTCAATATCCATGGAAAAATCCTTGAGGTTGCGGTTATTGACCCCGATCAGGCTGCAACCGACCCCGAGCACCACCTCAAGCTCCTGCTCGTCATGGACCTCCACCAGGGAATCCATACCGTATGCCTTGGCACAGGCCTGAAAATCCCTTAACTGATGGGCATCCAGGATGGAGGCCATGAGCAGGATGGCGTCGGCCCCGTGGACATGGGCCTCTTCGATCTGCAGCTCATCAATGATAAACTCCTTGCGCAGCACCGGCAGCCTCACCTCTTCCCGGACCTGCAACAGATAAAGCAGGCTGCCCTGAAAAAACTGTTCATCGGTCAGCACCGAGATGGCCTGGGCGCCATCATCCTCATAGCCCCTGACAATGGCCACCGGATCGAAATCAGGGCGGATCACCCCTTTGGAGGGCGAGGCCTTTTTGACCTCGGCAATGATGGCAACGCCGGGATAATTAATCAGCGCCTGCCGAAAGCCCCGGGGCGGATCAATGGATTTATGGGCAAACTGTGATGGGAGATGGATTCCCCGCGCCCTCAGGAGAGCGACCTCTTCTTTTTTCCTGGCAACTATCGTATCTAAAATCATATATCTGAAATAATCGTAAAATCAGTAAAATAATAAACGAACGTTAGGGGTGAGAGACGCGGGAACAATCTTCCACAAAAACCCCTACGACATTTCGCACCCCTCTCCACCCCATGGTTTATTTTGAAAAAAATAAGCAACATGCTACCTATCGAACACATCTGACATACCAGGATTCATTCGACAAGTTGACGAGCATGGTTTGACCATCGAAAAAATTGACTATATAAACAAATAAATATTGAAAAGGAGGAAGCCCACTCAAGGTTTTTGTGTTAGTCCAGTAAGGCGTTGCGAATGCCTTGAATGATGAATCGATTGTTGGGGTTTCGAAGTCATGAATGTAGGCTATAGATGTATCATTACCTTCAACACCACTTAGCTGGCATGTGGAATCGTAAACATTGTCCATCATATTCTTATCCCAATCGTTATCCTGTAAGGGCGTTGGATGTCCATTACTACACACCACCAGACTCTTCAACTCATCTTTAGTTGGTAACCGCCAATCGGAATGTTGGCCTAATGTCAGACTTTGACAGTAAGTGGTGGCATCTTCCAATATATAATGTTGATTATCGTCACAACGCTGCCATTCTAATCCACCCCGCATAACGGTCTGTGAGCCTCCATCAAAACAAGTGTTGTTACTGGTAGCAGCAATGATAGGCATTATGGTGAGTAAAAAATTATTTTGCTCTGTGGAAAATGAACAAATTGGCCAACTAGACAGACCTACAAGTGCAAAGAAAACTAAAGTTAGTTTTTTCATTTCAGTCCAAGAAGAGAGGAAGGTATGTATTGGTAATTTCATAACGCACGGATGAGTAGCGCGTTGTTTGCGTCTACCTCGATCGATGTGATGTCCCGCAGAGTTTGACTTGCCTTAACATTGGATAGCAGAAAAAGCGCTGCTCATCCGTGCGATGTCCCGCGAAGCGGGGACATCAAGAGGTTCAGCACAAAGAATCATTGCAGAGCCCTGCAAAAAGCCACCAATTGATCGAGCTTGGCCATGGCCTTTCCGGAATCAATAATCTCTGCCGCCTTCTGTACACCGGACTGCAGATCGGCGGCTATTCCAGCGGCCATCAGAGCTGCCCCGCTATTGACGAGCACCATGTCACGCTTCGCCCCCTGCTCGCCGCCGAGGATCGCCCGCATCTGCGCGGCTGACTCCTGAGCAGTGGCCCCGCCTTTCAAATCAGCAAGGGAGACGCGCCTCAACCCCAGTTGTTCCGGGGTAATGGTATAGGTGCTCACTTTGCCGAGATGCAGATCAGAGACCCTGGTGTTGCCGGTAACCGTCAATTCATCAAGCCCCCCCTCTCCATGGACAACCAGCGCCCGTCTGGAGCCGAGCCTTCCCAAAACCTCAGCCAGAGGCTCGGTCAGCGCCGCATCAAAGACCCCAAGCACCTGGACATTGGCGCCGGCGGGATTGGTCAGGGGGCCCAGAATATTAAAGATGGTTCGAATCCCGATCTCTCTCCGGGGTCCAATGGCATATTTCATCGCCCCATGCAGGGTTGGTGCAAAAAGAAAACCGATGCCGACCTCACGCACACAGCGGCCAATCTGTTCCGGGCTCAGGCCCAGTGAGACACCGGCGGCCTCAAGGACATCGGCGCTGCCGCAATGACTGGAGACGGAACGGTTGCCATGTTTGGCTACCACCACCCCGCCACCCGCAACCACAAAAGCAGAGGTAGTGGAGACATTAAAGGTTCCGGAACTGTCGCCGCCAGTGCCGCAGGTATCCACCAGTATCCCGCCATGGGCCACATCAACCCCGGTGGCAATAGGGGTGGCCTTGGCCCGCATCACTCGTACCGCCCCGGTGATCTCGGCTACCGTTTCCCCTTTCATCCGCAGGGCGGTAATAAAAGAACCGATCTGGGCCGGGGTGGCGATGCCGCCCATGATCTCACTCATCACCTCCACCATCTCCTCTTCACTGAGATCCTGATGGGTGACGACCCTGGCAATTGCCTGTTTAATGTCCATGTTTTGTTCCGATCATAAAATGGTTCAGTGCTGCAAGAGTGCAAGATAATCAGGGGACATAAAATTCTTCAGCAGGGTAATCCCCGCCGGGGTCATGATCGATTCGGGATGAAACTGCACCCCTTCAATGGCCAGAGTTTTATGACGCAGTCCCATGAGCTCTCCCTCATCGCTGCGGGCGCTGATCTCCAGACAGTCGGGCAGGGTCGCCTCTTCCACCAGCAGGGAGTGATAACGCATGCCGTCAAAGGGATTGGGCAGAGAGGTAAACACCCCCTTACCGTCATGATGGATCGGTGAAGTCTTACCGTGCATGATCCGGCTGGCCCGGACCGTTGCCCCGCCAAAGGCCTCGCCCATGGACTGATGGCCCAGGCAGACTCCAAGGATGGGAACCTTGCCGGCGAAATATTTGATTACGGCGATGGAGATCCCCGCCTCCGCCGGCGTACAGGGGCCGGGCGAGATCAGCAACCGGTTAGGCTGCAACGCCTCGATCTCGGCAAGGGTGATCTTATCATTGCGAAAGACCTTGATCTCAGCCTTCTCGCCCATAGCCGCACTGTTGCCGGCAATGGTCTGAACAATATTGTAGGTAAACGAATCGTAATTATCGATAATGACCAGCATGATCTAAACCTCAATGAATGACGAATTACGTTTTTTATCTTCCAATTCGTCATTCGTCATTTTTAATTCGTAATTATTTCAATATCCGCCAGACGCCACTCCAAGAATCAGCCGGAAAAAATTGGCTGATTCTTGGAAGCGGCATAAGGTGCCGTAAACTCACAGACAGAGCAAGAAAAAGACCTTGCTCTGTCTGTGAGTAACGGCACCTAAAATCCCTTTTCCGCAAGCTCAACAGCCCGACGCAATCCCATGGATTTATTCATGGTCTCTTCAAACTCTTTCTCCGGGTCGGAATCATAGACAATGCCCGCCCCGGCCTGAACCCACAGATCCTGCCCCTGCATGACAAAGGTGCGGATGGTGATGCAGAAATCCATATTCCCGGAAAATCCGAAGTAGCCGACTGCCCCGGCATAGGGGCCGCGCCGTTCAGGCTCCAGTTCCTCAATGATCTCCATGGCCCGGATCTTGGGCGCCCCACTTACCGTCCCGGCCGGGAAACAGGCATCCATCACATCAAACTGATCCTTGCCCTCAGCAATCAGCCCATGCACCCCGGAGACCAGGTGCATCACATGACTGTATTTCTCCACCACCAACAGATCCTTGACCTCAACGCTGCCGTCACGGGCCACCCTTCCCACATCATTACGGCCGAGATCCACAAGCATCAAATGTTCGGCCCGTTCCTTGGGATCGGCAAGCAGCTCCAGCCGCAAGGCCTCATCGTCAGCAGGAGTCGCACCCCTTTTCCGGGTACCGGCAATAGGCCGCAGCTCGATATGCTCACCATCCTTGCGCACCAGGATCTCCGGCGAGGAACCGATCTGTACCAGCTCGCCTAATTTGAGAAAAAAGAGATAGGGACTGGGATTGATATGGCGCAGGGCGCGATAGAGGGTAAGCGGGGCCAGCTCGGTGCGGGTATGAAAACGCTGGGACAGCACCACCTGAATGATGTCACCGGCCTTGATATAATCACGGGCTCGTTCAACCATGTCCTTAAACTGCTGCGGTTCCATATTGGAGCGGAACTGATGACTGGAGGCGCAGCCTTCGATATTGGCGGCGAAACACTCGGCCGGAACCGGGGCCTGCAGGCGGGCGACGACCTCGTCGATCTGGCTGGTTGCGCCATGGTAGGCAGATGCCGCGTCATCTTCCACGGTCAGTTGCACCCAGCAGACAACGGTCACCGTCTGCCGAAAACTGTCATGAACCAGCACCATCTTTGGCACCATGAACGACGAATCAGGAAAGGCCAGCGGCGGTTTTTCATCGGGCAACTCTTCCATGAACCGGACCATATCGTAGCCGAGAAATCCCACTGCCCCGCCACAGAAACGGGGAAGATCGTCATCAACCTCCGCCGCCGCAAAGCCTTCCACCAGCTGCTTCAAGGCCTTTAAGGGATCCCCTACATATTCCACTTTCTCTTTCCGGGAATCGCGGAAGGTACAGGTCTCAATCTGGTTTCCCTTGGAGGAGAAGGTCACCAGCGGGTCAAAGCCAATAAAGGAATAGCGCCCCCATTTTTCCCCGCCCTCCATACTCTCAAAAAGAAAGGCATGGCTCTGATTTTCAGAAACCTTGGCAAAAAGGGTGAGCGGGGTATCGAGATCGGCGATTATCTTTCGATAAACAGGAACAAGCCCGGCCTGGCCCCTCAGCCCCTGAAAGACCTCAAGACCGGGAAAATGATTATGTTGTGACATGCTGACTGATCCGCAAGAGGATGATAAGCAAATGAACTCTTCTTAGCCGCAAGGGCAGAAAGAAAAGGCCATGTTATTGGATGGATATCTTGGGCACAGACTGTACCACATATTGTTTTAGATGAAAACAGCATAAAAAAAGGCCATGAAATCTAATGACTCCATGGCCTCTCTACAATAGCACATTCAACCTTCAGGGCACCCTACTCTATCCAGGGCACCTGCCGAAACCGCTTAGGCGGCTGTTTGCATATTGTTTACACGTTTAGTTAAACGGGACACCTTCCGGGATGCATTTTTCTTATGAATGGTCCCTTTGGCGCCGGTCTTGGCGATAACAGGAATGGCAATCTTTAATGCCTCCAGGGCCTTTTCCACAGAACCAGCGGCAATGGCCTCATCCACCTGACGGATTGTATTCTTCATCCGTGACTTGATGGCACGATTACGCATACGTTGAACTGTTGCCTGACGATTTCTTTTTTCTGCAGATTTATGATTAGCCACGAATTCCTCCTGTTATTGACTTACTCAAACTGTAAACCGGATCTCCCGGTAATATATTATAGCTCAGGCACAAAATGCCAGATTCTCATCAAAAGAAAAGAAAATTTAATACGATCAGAGAGTAAAGTCAACAAATATTGCCATCGTCCGAAAATAACTGTAACATTAAGATGCTATGGTAATGACATAATAGTTCCTAATTTCCCCCTTCATAAAAAAGGACAAAAAATATGACAACACAAATCGGCTTTATTGGCGGCGGCCAGATGGGCGAGGCCCTGATTCGCGGCATTATCCAGTCTGGGCTCTACGCGCCGGAAAATATCCTGGTCACCGAGCCTGACAGCGCACGGCGCGCGTACCTCAAAGAAACCTATCAGGTACAACCCTTTGACAGCGGTGCCCCTATCTGGAACTCCTGCGCCACCGTGATCCTGGCGGTAAAACCCCAGGTCATGGGTACCCTGCTAGCCGCCGCCAAGGAGCTGATCACCGCCCAGCACCTGATCATCTCCATTGCCGCCGGGCTGCCCATCTCTTTTTACGAAGGTCATCTCAGCGGTCAGCAATGCAAGATCATCCGCGTCATGCCCAACACCCCGGCCCTGGTGCTGGAGTCCGCCTCAGCCCTCAGCGGCAACAAAAATGTAATACCGGAAGAAATGGGGTGCGCCAAGGCCCTGTTTGATGCAGTCGGCAAGGCCGTCGTCCTCGAAGAGCAGTACCTGGATGCAGTCACCGGACTCAGCGGTTCAGGCCCTGCCTACGTCTTCACCTTTATTGAAGGAATGATTGACGCCGGGGTCAAAACAGGCCTGGCCAGACCTATTGCCGAGACCCTGGTCCTCCAGACCGTGCTTGGCTCGGTCAAACTGATGCAGGAGAGCGGCAAACATCCGGCCGTTCTCCGGGCCATGGTCACCTCTCCGGGCGGCACCACCATTGCCGCCCAGCACATCATGGAGAGGGCGGGATTCAAGGGGATCATCATGGATGCCATTGAGGCCGCCACCAATCGTTCCGCCGAACTGGGAAAAAAATAAAATGGCATCCTCTTTTTACCCCTTTCGCACCGTCTCTGATTTTTCGGTGCGCCGGGCAGGTATCATCATCAAAAAAGATCACGAGCCGGCTGACACCTTTGCCGACATGCTCGGCAACTGGCTGCGGGACAAAGGGATTGCGGTCACAATCAACCGGATTGAGTCAGATCTTGACATCCTGATTATCGTCGGCGGCGACGGCACCCTGCTCCATGTGGCCGATCAGGCGGCCCGCCACTCCATTCCGGTCATCGGGATCAATCTGGGCAATCTGGGATTTTTAACTGAACTGACCGAACACGAGGCAATAGGCGCCCTGAAAGAGATCATCACCGGGGCCGTGACTGTTGAAAACCGGATGATGCTCAAGACCCGCATCATCCGGGAGAGTCAGCCGACAAAATACCGTTATGCCCTAAACGAGGTGGTCATCAGCAAGGGCACCCTTGACCGGGTCCTGCAGCTTTCCACCAGGGCAAATGCGGAATACATCACCACCTACAAGGCAGACGGCCTGATCTTCTCGACCCCCACCGGCTCCACCGCCTATAATCTTTCGGCGGGCGGGCCGCTGGTCTATCCGGGACTGGCATCCATCCTCGTCACCCCCATCGGCCCCTTCATGCTCAGCAGCAGACCGGTGCTGCTGCCACCGGAGACCCGGCTCACCACCCGCATTGACGACGGCCCCGGCCATTACGCCAAGATCATCATCGATGGCCAGTCGGCCTGGGACATGCAGGAAAATGAGACCCTGGAGATCGAAGCAGCGGAACACCCCCTGCAACTGATCATCTCACCGCACCGGGATTACTTCTCCATCCTGCGCAACAAGCTGCACTGGGGGAAGACAATTAGGAATTAAAAATTACAAATTACGAATTTGAAACATTCGCACTCCATAGGCCCTCATTTCTACACCCTGATTCGTAATTTTTAATTCGTAATTCGTAATTTATCACCTTCCCTTCTTGATCCCGTATTTTTTCATCTTGTACTGGAGCAGACTCTTGGTAATCCCCAGTTTTTCGGCCGCCCGCGCCTGGACAAATCCAGTAGTCTCCAAGGCCCGGTTCAACATCTTTTCCTCCACCGCATACAGGACCTCATTGAGTTCCACTGAATCGGGGATCAACTGGCCCAAATCCATCTCACGAGTCCAGGCCGCCTGAGAGCTCCTGTTCGTGGATTCCGGCTGCACGTCATCCGCCTCAATCCGGTTGTTATTGCACAGGATTGCCGCCCTCTCAATGGTATTCTCCAGCTCCCGCACATTCCCCTCCCAGGGCAGGGTCACCAGCAGCCGCAGGGCATCAGGACTGATCGAAAGCCCAGGTTTGACCAACCGCTCCGAGACAGTCCTGATAAAATATTCAACCAGGATCGGAATATCATCCATCCGCTCCCGCAGGGGCGGCAGCAGAACATGGATCACATTGAGCCGATAATAGAGATCCTCACGAAAACGGCCCTGAGCCACCTCCTCCTTCAACTCTTTGTTGGTGGCGCTGATAATGCGGACATCAACGGACAGGGTTTTACTCCCCCCCACCCGCTCAAAACTCTTTTCCTGCAAGGCCCGCAGCAATTTAGACTGCAAGCCCAAGGGGATCTCGCCGATCTCATCAAGAAAAAGGGTGCCGCCATCGGCCAGCTCAAAACGGCCCTTGCGCATGACCACGGCCCCGGTAAAGGCCCCTTTTTCATGGCCAAAAAGCTCACTCTCCAACAGATTTTCGGCCAGGGCCGCACAGTTGACCGTGATAAAGGCCTTATCCTGACGAGGGCTGTTCATATGGATAGCCTTGGCCACCAGTTCCTTGCCCGTTCCGCTCTCACCGGTGATCAGCACCGATGACGGGGTTGGCGCCACCTTTTCAATCAGCTCATAGACCTGCACCATCCGCGCGTTCTTCCCAACCATGCCGGAAAAACCGGTACGGGTCAGAATCGCCTTGCGCAAACGGATGTTTTCCCGGATCAGGGAATAGTGCTGGACGGCCTTGTTAATGGTGACAATCAGCTCATCATTGGAAAAGGGTTTGGCTAGATAATTAAAGGCCCCAGACTGCATGGCCGCGACCGCCTTTTCCACTGCCGCATAGGCGGTGATCATCACCACCGGTAGATCACTGTTGATCTTTTTGATGGCCTGGAGAAACTGAAGACCATCCATGCCCGGCATCTGCATATCGGTAATCACCATATCCAGATCCACCTCCCGCACCAGCGCCAGCCCCTCAGCGCCACCTGGGGCCGTAAAGATCTCAAAGCCCTCATCGCGCAGCAGCTCGGAAAGGATCACCAGGTAATTCGGTTCGTCATCAACAATCAGGATGGAATTCATAAGCAGCTCTCAAAGGAATATTGTTTTAGGCTTGCAACTAATTTTCTGCGCAGATACGGGCAGTCAAGACAAGACAACAGTTATTTCATAACGGCTTCCTGTATGTTATCTGCCAGGCGCCACTCAAGGAAACAGCCAGAAGAAATCGGCTGTTTCCTTGAAGCGGCATAAGGTGCCGTTACGAAATAAGCAAAACAGTACTGCTTATTTCGCAATGGCACCTAATCTTTCTTTCATCTTCTCAAGGAGTTCCGGCGGCACAAAGACATTTCCCCCGCCAGCCAGACTGGTGCCGGGCCGTACTTCACCATGATAATCACTGCCGCCGGTGAAAAGAAGATCATGCTCACCGGCAAGCGCTCGCAACTTCTTCTTTACTTTATGCGAATGCGTTGGATAGTACAACTCAATCCCATCGAGACCTGCCGGGGCCAGATCAGCAAGAACTGCGGGTAAACGAACAAGCTCGGGATCATTCTGCACCGGATGGGCAAGGACCGCAAGCCCTCCGACCTGACGAATCAGCGCCACAGCCTCAGCGGCGTTATACGCAAACCGCGGCACATACGCAGCCTCCCCTTTCTTCAAAAACTGTTCAAAGGCCTGACTCATGGTCCTGACCACCCCGCGCTGCACCAGAATCCTGGCGATATGGGGCCTGCCCGTCTGCCCCTGTTCAGACACAAGCTGTAATTCCTCAGCCGTCACCGGAATACCCAGCGCGTTCAGCTTCTCCAGGATCTTGGCATTGCGTTCAGCCCTTGCCCCCTGCAACCTGGCCAGGGCGGCCGCAAATACGCTGTTATTGGGGTCGGCCCAGTATCCCAGGAGATGGTATTCAACCTGGGCGTAGAGCACACTGATTTCAATGCCGGGAATAATCTCCACACCCATCTCTACACCAGCCAGAACAGCCTCTTCCGTTCCCGCCATGGTATCATGATCCGTCAAGGCCAGGGCAGATATTTTTTTATGTCTGGCTAGGGCCACGAGCTCGGTTGGAGTCATGGTACCGTCGGAAAAATTGGAATGGGTATGCAGGTCTATGGACATAGGAGGAGACAAGAGACAAAGGGAATATGTGTGCATGTGCCGATCAGATGATTCATCATCAAAAACAAACGTCACTATACGCCTTCACTCAGAATCAGGCAAGGATGATACAATCAAGCGGACATCATCTTTTTTCCTCTACCTGAATATGGGACAGTTCACCGCATGCCCGCTTGCAACTGCATACCTGAAAACCTGACTGCAGGAAATCTTGATTCTGTGGGCCGTTTCCAGTGATCTTTTCTCGATCCGGCGCAAAAACCGCCTGCTTGGCCATTCTACGACCAAAGCCAATACTCTCAGAGACCCCTCTATCCTCTGGATAGTAGTAAGAGGTATCAGCCACCCACAAACCTTCAACCGGCAGCGCAACCGGAGGTAGCTTATCAAGATAGCCTGGATCGCAAATCGGTTGTGCGTAACGATAACGACTTGCGCACAGGTCAATGAAGTCCTCGTCGGGTAGTGCCGGATTGATCTTCTTCAAGTGGCGACGCACCTTGTCAAAAAAAGCCTGATCCGGTTCGGCAAATTTTGGATGCTCCCCAGGCATGTAAAAAGGAACATAGACGATGTGCTGATCCAACGGCCGCAAGTTGGTGTACTCCACGATGCCGGGTATATCCATTTCAGGATCATTAGTGTTCAACCAGAAGTTCTCGGTCAACGCCTTCTGCAGCTTAACAATCACACAAACAACCGCAATGTTATTAATCGACCGGAAACACTCTAGAATATCGGTCGGCAGATCAGGCATCAGACGGGATATATAAGGCAGTGGGATGGTACTGATCACCTTGTCGAAAGCTTCAACCTGTCCTGCAACCTCCACTCCCTGCACTTTCCCGTCTTCGATGACAACTTTGCTAACCGGCGACGTGAGGTGAATCTCACCACCGTGTGCTTCAATGTCAGCGCGCATTGCTTGCAGCAAGGTTTCCGAGCCACCTTCCAAGTAACCCAACTTCTCGCGAAACAGACTATAACGCGACCTACCAATTCGCCGAATTCGACTCCAAATCCATGCTGCCGAAAGATTGTCCGTGTAATCGTAAAACTTATAGTCAAACAACCGACGCCACAACACCTCATAAGCTTCCGCTCCCACCCAGCGTTTTATCCAACTAATCGCTTCGATATGATTCAGCGGTTTCCAGTCGTTGCGTTTGGTGCACAGGAAAGCATGGAGACCATAGCGAAATTTGGCGACAAGGCTTAAGCCGCGAAACTTAAGGAGCGCAACCGGATTGCCCCACTGTTGGAGTCGCCCCTGATACCAGTAACCCATCTTCGTTTCTACCCAGCGCATCTTGTCGGACAATGCCAATTCGTCCAAAATTGTCAAGAAAGCATGATCGGAGATGCAATGAAAATGGTAGTAACGTTCAATGGTTAAACCAGAGAAATCAAATGCAGCGGTCATCCCACCCACCCTGTCATCAGCTTCGAAAACAATAGGCCTATGTCCGTCACGTGCCAATTGATAAGCCACAGCCAAGCCCATCGGACCGGCTCCCAAAACTGCAATACGTTGCCCCATATTCAGAACCCCAAGACCACTTTGCTGTAAGTGGAGTCGTTAAAGGTTTCATCGATTGCTTTGGCAAAAGGCGTATAGGGAACACCAAAAATACCAGGCCAGTCGATCACTTCAAATTCATCTTTAGCCCCCAGTGCCGTGAGTTGTTGAGTAGTGAATGGCGGATTTTTGTCAAAAAGCGCCCA
>CAITDH010000082.1 GCA_903891045.1 uncultured Desulfobulbaceae bacterium
ATTTTTCAGATTTCCAGCGAGCAGACAATAAGCGTAGGGAAATTTGACTTCTTCAACACCGACACCGAAGGATTTTCACTTTTTCCAGAAATTTATGGTATCGCTAAACCAGCTTTGCGCGCCGAGGCCAATGCATCTCGCACGGATATAGCCGCTTTTCCAGCTCGCAGTCCTTGCTCAGACTCGATGCATCGGATGGCACTCAACTTTGACGGCGTCAGCATAGGAGTAATCTCACGCGGCCCCGAAGAAGTGAAGATGGGTATGTACACAAAGCCGGCGACTTTGTATGAAAGGCCACTTTGTCCCAGACTCAGTTCCACCAATTCGTCGCTTTCAAAGACCCGCTCCCCGACGTACCTAAGCTCGACAATAAACTTCTTCCCGGTCGTGGCACAAAGCTGAGCTGAACGACCTAACCATGCAGCCTCGACCAAGGCGATTGTGTGCTTGCGCGTCCCATGAAACGCAACGTACCACGCATTGTTGTGCAGATCGATTTCTTGATAACCGCTTTCGCCAACGTAAGGGACAAAGGCAGGGATTTCGACCGACTCGGCTGATGCAAGCGGCGCAAGCATTAGCGAAGCCACAGTGGCGCATATCGTACTAAGTGAAATATAGGCTCTCATGTCGCTCCCTTTGAACTGTCTCGAATCCACTTTCGAAGCTGGTTAAGTACCGGGTACAGAGCCTCAGCATCAAAATCCGACCAAACGGTTTTATGATGATCCACGCGCAATAATGCTTTTCCAGTTCTGCCGTCACCAACAATAAGAAGAGATCGCATTCTTGCGTCTCCGACAAAGCGGTAGGTGATATCAACAACCAGCACTGGGGCAACCTGCGAAGAGAACCTGCGAACGGCCTCCGCGTCAATTTTTTCGTCTGCAAAGGCAAATCCCTTATCGGCAGCGAGTAGCCTGAACTCGTCAATCGTGTAAACGCGTGAAAATCCTGACTGTGCCAGTGCGTGTCTTACGGTAAATTCAAAGCCAGACGGGCGTATGTTCGCATTCGTGATTAAGAGAACAACGGGGAAACCCCTGGAATCCACAGAAGTATCATAAGTGAGCACTCCGCCCGCATCGACCTGAGACGAAGTAGGGTACTGGCCAGAACGTTCATCGACTTTCAACGTTTGATAATGAGTCGAGCACGCGCTCAGAATGCACCCGAGCAGCGCGATCAATGGAAGCTGATATTTCATTGCTGTTGTCTCCATTGATTATTTACTTCTCAGTCTTGAGGATTGTCCCCACCGTCAACATCTTGACGTGATATTTGCCTTGGTAGTCTTCTAGCTTGAAGATGCTGTTGCGAGCCATGATGATCCCCATCGCCGGCTCCTGCTGGATGAAGATGATGTCGCCAGCTTTCGCTGTGACTTGCATCTCTGCCCAGTTCTCGGCCTTCGAATACAGCTTGTGGTCTCCCGGTACCAAGTTGAAATAGATGTACTGACTAGACCGCGTATAACCCATTTCGGAAGCGGCTTCTTTGTCATCCACGAATACGTTGAAGCGAATAAGGCCTCCAATCCCGGAGGGGCGCACCACGTAGACGATAGCCTTTCCTGAATCAGGCAGTTTTGGAAGCTGGTAGGTTATGGTCTCGGCCTTCATCACCTCCGGCGTTGGCAAACTTGCACACCCGGTAAGGACTGCCGCTGCAATGGCCATTAAGTACTTCGAGACTGACTTCATTCTTTGCATTTCATTCTCCTCATTGGTTTTGAAAATGTATAACCACCGCTTGCATATCAGTCTGGCGCTGCTCTTGCTAAATTTGCGCTTACGTAACGCGGATATTCTTCCCGCACTGTCCTAGGCATTGTCCGGTCTCACGGAAGCGGGAACACCCGCATGTCTTGAGCACCAATCCAGAACACGCTCAAGTTATCCTGCGTAGGCAGTAGGTAACGGCTGATGCAAGTCTCAGCGCCATTCAGATGGCACAGCACGGCGTCATCCCCGATAGGAATCGTGCCGGTCTTCACGAAATCAGTTGTTCCAGAGGCAAAGGCTGCTGTGCTGTACACGTCAATTGCCCAAGTGAGTGTGGAAGCGTCTTGAAGCTTACGTGCTACGAGAATCTTGTTTCCGTCGGGAGTCAATGTCAGCATCGAGCGAGTTTCGTTTGAGGATGCGCTTGGCAGCTGACCAAGCACAGCGAACGAACTGTTATAGAGAATTCCCGCAGATATGTCATGGGTCAAAATGCGTGAGCCATCTGCGCTTATGTATGGTTCATACCCAAGGTCGATGCTACCTAATGAGTTTCCCTGCACGCCGGCCACTGGGTCAAACGTGTTCCACGGCTCCCGCGGACTACAGCAATAGTTTGGGCCAGTAAGTGCCATCGCACCATTGACGGAAATGTGATAGCTGTAAAATTGAAAAGAGTTAACGTAAGGCAAGCCAACAAATGATTTGGTCGCAAGATCAAAGTACGCAAAACTGCCAGGAATCCATAGCCTGTTGGCCGGAAAAATCGCCAACACGCCGCCATAAGATTGCTCCATCGGAGTTCGTCCGGGTGAGTATGTGTTAGTTATTGTCAATGCGTCGGGATCTATTTCGATCAGTGCTTTTGCGCTGCTGTGCATTCCGTCCACGCTGGTCACTAAAATGGTTCCGCCATCTGGTGTCATGGCCATATCCATCGGGCCGGTCAGCGGCATTGACGCCACAGTCCAAGTCGTGCCAACCAACATAAAGCGCACTAGCTCCGAACTGCTTCGACTTAACGCAAATACTGCCTGTCGCAGCGGATCATGGAGAAAGATCGTATTCGAACCA
>CAITDH010000083.1 GCA_903891045.1 uncultured Desulfobulbaceae bacterium
AAACACAAAGAATCAGGATAAGGCAACTCAAATTGTCCAATAAAAACGCTTCCAGCCTTGATCTTATGTCGTTTATTATCAAGGAAATCGTTCTGTTGGAGGGAGAAAATAAAGAAAAGGTTCACGCTACTGCCAGCAGCCTGCTTGATCTTTTAAAAAAGTCTGACTATGATTTCGGTAAATTGACTCTCGATTCCACGTTTATTATCCGCAATATGCAGGTCAAAAAAGACAAACTACCCGTTATCTTCAAGGACATGGAAGGCATGAAGGTGGGAGATGTCAGTGGTGTGGTTGAAGATGGTGGCACTTTTCATATTTTCAAAGTTTTAAAAAAGGAGAATGGCGTCAATATGACCAGAGAAGAGGCCAAAGGAATATTGGAAACCCGGCTTGCTGTATATTCTCAGGATAAACGCAAGGATGCCTGGATGAAGGGACTTAAAAAACATGCTAAAATTACCATCTATAAAGATAAGCTTAAGAAGATGCTTGCGGAGACAAAATAGGGATTGTTGAATCTGGTTCCCCATGCGCCGCATGGGAACCACCGTAATCCCTCTCCCTGAGGGCGAGGGTGAGGGGGAAGAGCCGGGATTAAACAGCCACTGTACCCTCATCCGGCCTTCGGCCACCTTCTCCCTGAGGGAGAAGGATTCAAGGGCTCAATCTGGTTTCTATGCAGCGCATGGGAGCCAAAAGTTTTTCTCTAATCCCCTTCAGTCTTCAGCCTATCTACCTTCAATGCCGTTTCTCCACCAGCTTACCTTTCCGGTATTGTACCTCATAGATTGTTCCGTTCGGAAAGGTGAACCGCCCTCTCCCATGACGCAGGCCTTCTTTGTAATCGCCTTCAAAGGTGATCCCACTGGGAAAGGTATAGCTGCCTTTTCCTTGGTATTTTCCTTTTAAAAAAAAGCCTTTGTAGGCCGCGCCGGATTCAAATTTAAAGACGCCATACCCGTGCCGGCTGCAGTTGAGGAATGCCCCCTGGTAGATTGAGCCGTCGTCAAGTTTCAGAGTACCTTCACCCTTGATACAATCGCCGTGGACACAGTTTCCACGGCTGTTGTTGGGGAAAATGACCCTGCCCTGATCCTTGACCACTTCACCATCGTGGAAAGTGCCTATGAACTGGTGTCCAGATGCAAAACGAATGGTTATTTCACCCTCCATTTTTCCCTTATCAAAAACGCCCTTATATGTAGTGCCGTCCTTGAGAGTTATCTCTCCCTGACCCTGGTACAGGTTGTTGGCAAAATCTCCGGAATAGGTGGAGCCGTCTGCGAGTTCTAGGCCTCCGTAGCCTGTTCGTATTTCATTTCTGAATTCGCCACTGTAGCGAGATCCATCTTCAAACATTAATACCCCGCGACCGTCTATGCAATTCCCCCTTTGACACTCTGCGGGGATGCCGTTGCCATAGACAACATCCCCCTGACCGTCATATTGGCCGGATTTGAATTGGCCGGAATATTCCGAACCTGATTGCAGGTATATTTTCCCTTGTCCCCCAGGTCTGCCGGCAATAAAGGAGCCTTCATAGCGTCTGCCGTCATTATATTTCCAGACGCCATTGCCATCCTGACAGTTTCCACTTACACATGTGCCGGCAGCTTTTTGCGCAGCTGTTTCTCCCGGATTTCCTGTGTTATTTTTTTTCTCAGTGGCACAGCCACTGGAAAGAAGAAACAAGATACAGAGGAAGTGTTTGTACATGGTGTTTTTTGTCAAATCCATGGTCTGTTTTGATGGATGTTGTTGGGTTTCGTTGCTCTATCCAACAAAACGGCAGTTATCTCATAATGCACATGTCGTTCCCCCTCCTCCTCAACCTTTCTCCCTCAGGGAAAAGGAAAAAACTCCCTCTCCTTTTGGGAGAGGGTCGGGGTGAGAGAAAGGTTGGGCAATATAAGAAGTTGCTGCAAAATCATTGTATCCAACTGCCGTTTTTAGGATAAAAAACTGAATTTACGAAAAATGGATTCCCGGTAAAAGTAATCGGGAATGACATCTGAGTTATTTTGCAACAACCATCTTGTTGATGGCTTTACTATAGGTTGGGTAGAGTGTAACGAAACCCGACATTCTCATTTGTTCCCTTACGTTCTGGTGGTTGAGGGAAAAATCCTATTGGTGTTTGCATAAAGTTATGTTGTTCAGGGTGCCATAACACTTTAATCTGATCGGTCTTACCGGTGTCGATGGAGAGCGAAAAAGTGGAAGAAAATGTTGTGGGAAAGAGAGGCTTAAGACCATCCTCCTCAAGGAGAATGGAGATATCAAAATGCAGGGTATAAACACCCGTTGCCATCTCTGTTGTGCGGCCGGAAAAAACTGGATATTCGGCCAGGGGGAAAAGATTTCCGTGGTACAGCACCTTTTCTTCAGATTCCCACGTGCCATTGCTTGAAAGCCACCATTTTGAGTTGTCTGGAGCCTCGTACCAGATCTTGAAATCAGCCTTCATAACCTTGTCAATTTCAGAAATAGCTGCAGCAAAAGTAATACTCTCTCCCTGCGTAATCGTAAGCGAATCTTTCCGGTTGTTTACTGTTAACAATGGTTTGGGGTGTACCCATCCTTCGTTTTCAGTCATTCGGAAAGGCCAGACAAAAAGAGGAAATGTTTTTGAGTAGTTGCGAGGGGTGCCCTGTTTGAGATTAAGGGCCCAGGCGTAATAGAGATTTAAAGGATTTTCGGTGGTACTCCAGTAATCTCTGGCCGAAACATCAGCGGCTCCCTGCTGATTCAACCAGTCGGCAGGAGCTTCAGGCGCCCCGTCTGTCAGTTCAGCAAGAGTTGTAAGGTCAGGTAACTGCCAGTCTTCATATGTTTTTGTGTACTCCTTACAGCCAGCCCTATGCGGGTATTTGTTGAGACGCTCAATGCCTTGAGACGTTTCCGACCAAATTCTTCTGCCAAGGCAATGGGAATCTTTCAACCACATCAGCCCGCTTTTATTATCAATCAGGGTACCGTCTCCTTGATCTGCAAAACGAATAGCGGGCCAGGATACAGTAATTCGTTCTCCAGATGAGCGAAACATGGAGTGGATTTTTTTATAGACCGGTTTCTGGGTCTGGTCTGTAATTCGTTCCCTCGGAGTCTGTTTTTCAGCAGGACGTACCGGCCATATATACTGCAGTGTCTCTTTATTGCTTACCTGTAACTCTCCAGTACCCATAAAGATGGTGTAGGCTTGGGATGGGTTGAATGGCGCTGTTGTTGATGTCCAGTAGTTGGGCTGAACATTGGAAAAAGGATGAGACGCAGGCAGGGCGGGAAGGTCCGTACCGTGGTCAATCAGGCTGCGGAGTTCATGGCGGTTGGGGATATTCCAGTCTGAATATGTATTGTGTTTTGCGCTGCAATTATATGATGCCTGGTTGCTATTATAGTTTTTGAGTTTCGTAAAGCTGTTTTGCCAATCTGCAGTTCCGAGACAGGTGGCGTCCTGTAGCCACATGAGGGATGTCCTGGTGTCTGTGACAGTGCCGTCACCATTATCTATAAAACGGCTGTTGGCTTGAGCTGCTGATTTGTCGGCGCTTTTTGTGTTTACATCGGGAGAGGAGGCATATCGAGCCAGAAGAACAAAGGCGCTTTCAACTTTGGCGGCCTGTTCGGCAACTCCTGAGTCAAAGCGAAAGATCCAGGCCGTGTAAGGGTTTGGTGAAACCGTTGTGGACCAGTAGCTGTCAGATTGGATGTTCTTAAATCCCCTGCTGTTTAGCCAGTTGTGAGGATAAGGTTCCTCTCCATTGAAGAGGGTTTCCAGCTGACGAATATCTGGAAGAAACCAGTCCGAATATTCGGCCTTCAGATCAAGTGATTTGTTGTGCGGTTTTTTGGGGGATTTCAACAGTTCTCCTCCCTTCATGGCCGCCTGCCAGCTCATTTTGCCCAGGTACTGGCCATCATACATCCACATTAAACCGGTTAGATGGTCGGTCACTGTGCCATCGCCATTATCCGTAAAGCGAGGTTCAGGCCAGATTTTTCCATTTTGCAGATCCCCGTCCTGGCCGCTGTCTGTATGGTCAATACTCTTCCCAGACTGATCAAAACACGATCGTTGCCCCGTACGGGGCAATTCAGCTGCCGTTCCCGTAAGTGGAAGCATGATAAACAGACAAAGAACGACAATAATGTTTTTCACTTCGACAGTTGACATTTACGGTTCAAGGTTCAAGGTTCAAGGTTCAAGGTTCA
>CAITDH010000084.1 GCA_903891045.1 uncultured Desulfobulbaceae bacterium
CCGGAACGATTATGGCAACGGATACAGTTGACATCCTGCACCTTTTTGATCACCAGGGGATGAACCTTGGCCTTTTCACTTCTGGCGGCATCATCAAACCCGGTCACCGCTTTGCGCACTGTGCCTTCAGGCATGACAAAATGGCAGGCGGAACAGCCGCCGCCTTTCTCATTAAAAAAATCAGGGGCCCCCGGCAGATCATTTTTCTGCTTCCACAGATGACAGGTGGCGCAAAGCTTTCGATAATAATCAAGGGCCAGGGAATTTTTATGGCCAGTCAGTAATTTTTCGACCGTCAGATCCGTATTCTGACTGGCTGATTCTCCCCAGTAAAAAAGCAGGGTCCCGATAATCCCCCGATTCGTGGCCATCAATGAATTCTTGACCTTCTGGACATCAGTAGGATGACAGCCTTCAACCCCACAGCTCTTCTCAACCACCCGCAGATCTCCGGGGTTGATGACCATTCCTGCATGGGCCTTAGTCTTGTCAATGGCCATGGCATCGCCAAGATGACAGGACGCACAGCCGATTACCCGGGGATCATGGGCCGCATCCAGCTTTTCTTCCTTGTGACAGAAGAGGCACATATCGATGCGACCGCTGGTGGTCATATAGACCCGATCGGCACGTTTTATCCGTATCTCACGGATAACAAGCAAGGCAACCGCCACCACGATCAGAAGCAGGGAAAACTGTTGCCACAGCCGGGAAAGTTTACGCCGCGCGCTTTTTTTTTCCACCATGGCCATCCTGTCATTCCTGATAATTCTGGACATTGGGATAACGCCGGCCATACCCAAATGCCTTACTGGTCACTTTCAACCCCATGGCTGCCTGCTTCCGTTTATACTCATTGAGACGAATCCGGCGCAGGACATCACGCACCACCGACTCATCAAAACCAGCCTTAACAAGCGCCGTCAGCCCCTGCCCCTGCTCCAGATGCAACTCCAGGATCTGGTCCAGAATTGCATAGGGCGGCAGATCATCCTGATCGCATTGATCAGGTTTGAGCTCGGCAGTTGGCGCCTTGGTCAAGGTTCGGGAAGGAATACGCTCCTGATTACGGTTCACATACCGGGCCAGTTCATAGACCATCTGTTTGGGCACATCGGAAATCACGGCCAGACCGCCACTCATATCCCCATACAGGGTACAGTAACCAACAGCCATCTCGCTTTTATTACCGGTTGACAACAACAGATAACCAAACTTGTTTGACAGGGCCATGAGCAGGGTGCCGCGAATCCGGGCCTGAAGATTCTGTTCGGTGAGGTCTTCACCTTGCCTGGCAAAAAGAGGTTGCAGGGTTTCCTGAAAGGCGGAAAATAGAAGAGTAATGGGAACAACCTTAAAGGTGCAGCCAAGATTATGAGCCAGGGCCTCCGCATCTTCCAGGGAATTCACTGAGCTGTACGGTGAAGGCAAGGCAACTCCCAGCACATTTTCAGCGCCGAGGGCGTCAGCGGCAATGGCAGCAGTCAGGGCCGAATCAATACCACCGGAAAGGCCAAGGACTACGGAACGAAATCCGCATTTGCGCACATAATCGCGCACCCCCATGACCAACCCGGCATACACAGCGGCCACGGGTTCCTCCTGCATCGGGCCATGCATCTCGCCGCGCCAGCCATCGGTATCCACCACCACCATGTCCGGCATAAAACCCGCGCACTTAGCGACAATCTCCGAGCGGGTATTCATGGCCAGACTGCGGCCATCAAAGAGAAGGGAATCCTGCCCCCCCACCTGGTTTACATAAAGGAAAGGAACCTGATATCGTGAACAGAGGGAACGAAAGATGGCATGACGAATGACTTCTTTGTCACGCTGAAAGGGTGAAGCCGAGACATTGATCAGACAATCAATCCGGCACCCCTGTTCTTTGGCGCCGGCAAACAGAGATGCCACCGGATCACAACGATAGTGACCAGTGGCCTCATACCAGATGTCCTCACAGACGGTGATGGCAAAGGTCATCTCCCCGAGCTGATACAACTCCGCCTCTGGCCCTGGCTCAAAGTAACGGGTTTCATCAAACACATCATAGGAAGGAAGCAACTGTTTGCGCACCCGATGGACAATTACTCCATCTTTGGCCACTACCACCGAATTATACAAAGGTTTGCCAGCAAACTCCGGCCGCTGCTCCAGACAGCCAAACATCACCGCCAGAGGCGGAAGGTCGCTAACCAGTTGCACAACCGCACGGTCATGGTCCTCCAGAAACGACTGTCTCTCCAGAAGATCCTGGGGCGGATAGCCGGATACTGCCATCTCGGGGAATATTGCCAGCTCACAGCCCTGGCCCAGGGCCTGTTTTGCAGCAAGGACAATGGCATGGCAATTTGTCGCAAAATCACCAATCACCGGATTTATCTGCACCAAGGCGATCTTCACAACTCTACGACCTGTCCCTCTCTGGCAAAGAAGACCTCGGTGTCGCCATATCTTCCAGGAACACAATACGTGGCCGCCATCTCATCAATCTGCTGATCAGTTCGATCAGGGTCATGGTGGAACAAGGCCAGTTTTTTTACACCTGCCCGATTGGCGGCGGCAATGACATATTCACAACTAGAATGGCCCCAACCAATTCTGGACTTGAACTCTGCATCCGTGTACTGACTATCATGAACCAATAGATCCGCCCCGGCAAAGAAGGCTTCCATAGCCAGATTCTGCTCCCTAGCCACCTCCTCACCCTCAACATCCATCCCCTCATCATAATCAGGATGATCAGGATCAGTAATAAAAAGATTACGAAACGGTTCAAAATCATAACAGGTACAAAATGACTTTCCCTGATACTCGAAACGGTAGCCAAGAGCAGTGATGGGATGATTCAGAAATTTGGTAGTCAAGACCAGGCCATCACCATAATCTCTGCCAGCATCTTCTTTCAGCCGGATATACTCAATTTTTGACTTCAATTCTCCCATATTGACCGGGAAATAACGATATTTCATCTGCCCACCGACAACCTCCTCCAAGGGATCATCCTCAAAGGAAACAGGGCCATAGACAGTCAACTGGGTGCCGGGGACATAGATGGGAACAAAATAAGGAAACCCCATGATGTGATCCCAATGGGTGTGTGAGAGAAAAATCTCAGCCCTGATCGGCCCTTTAGGCAGATCGTGCTGCATCAAATGGTTGCCAAGCAGTCTGATACCGGAACCGGCATCAATGATCACCAGTCTGTCCGTACCAATCCTCAACTCTATACAGGCCGAATTCCCTCCATATTTTTGAGTCAAAGGCCCGGGACAGGGGATCGAACCCCTCACTCCCCAAAATCGGATATTCATACTCGCTCTCATACCTGTAAAAAGATCTGGGCCTTCTGAATCTCATCTTCAACAGTCCTGCCAATGGCGGCAAGAACCGGCCAATCCAGCCCTGTTAGTTCAAGCAGCATTTCAACATTCGTATATTCAGGAAAAGGATCACCAGCATAGCCGATATCGTGGATATTGATATATATATTAGCCAGAGCAACAATAGCAACTTTGGCCCGATCTGCATCCACGGCCATATCGATATCATGATGACAACAAATGCAACTGGACATGACATCATTGAGCATCCATTTGGCGGCAATCAATTCCCCGACTTCCTGATGATCAATACCCAACAACTCACGCTCCACCATCACCAAAGGCCTCTGTTCCTGACGGGCAACTGACAACACATGGATATATTCATCGCCAAAAGGGATCTTGCCAAGATCATGCAAAAGCCCGGCTATAAAAAACTCTTCCCGCTCCTGAATCGGTGCCCCACTTGCAACGGCCAGTAACTTGGCGCTCACCCCTACCCCAATGGAATGAGCCCAGAACTTGGCAGTGGGCAAGGCCTTCGATTTATTAGCACCCGCAACAGAATGAATAATAGCAGTACTGAGGGCCATATTCTTGACCGTATTCATCCCCAGCATGGTGATGGCACGGGTAAGAGACGTTACCTTGCTTATTAATGAATAATAAGCCGAATTGATGAGCTTCAGCACCTGACCGGTCAA
>CAITDH010000085.1 GCA_903891045.1 uncultured Desulfobulbaceae bacterium
GGCCCATTCTCGCAGGAGAAAAAACTCAGCTCACTTGGTTGCTAATCTTAAATTTCGAGGAAAAATTGCACTTCTTTTTTTGACTTTCGGGGGGTCATTTTTGGACGCTGACAGGGGGTCATTTTTTAAAGCTGATTGACAGCCAAGATGCTCAAAAAGAAAAATATTCCAAACCTTGAAGAGTTGATCCACAGCGCTGATGATCTGGGTGTCAAATTCTACATCTGCCAAATCTGCTGTGACGCCTTAGGGCTGAGTGTGGATGACCTGATTGTACCCAATGTGGAGATAAAGGGAGTCTCGACCTACATGAAGGATACTATGGACGCCCATGTGAATTTGATTTTTTAATCAAGTACCTATGTTGTGAAGAGGCTGCTATGCACCATGACAATTTAGCCAAACTTGAGAATCAAAACCTACGCCTGCTTGAAGAGAACGATCTTCTGCGCCGAACCCTGAACGAGACAGAGTACGGTCACAGTTTGATCCAACAACGGGATGAGTTTGCAAAACTTATTGAACTTGGCAAAGCCATCGTTGCCGAGTTGGATATCAACAAGGTTTTCAACTTGGTGGCGGAAACAGCCCGTGACCTTATTTCTGCCGAATTGCTCATTGTTCCCATTATCGATGCCAATCGTGAGACCTATACATACCTGGCAACGTCGGGCCTCGGCTCTGCCGATATACTGAATGTAAGTTTCAAGATTGAAGTGGGGATGTGCGGCTGGGTCTTAAGAAATGAACGTCCGCTCCTCTTTGGTGAGCCCGATGAGTGGTGGATGGACGAGAAAACTCGGTGGGAGGAGGGACAGCAATCGGCCTTGTTAGTGCCGATTATGGGTGAAAAGCAAATTATTGGCGGTCTTTCCGGGATTGGCAAGATCGGCGGCGGCAGTTTTTCAGTTCACGATCTCGATGTGTTGAGCCTGTTTGCCAACCAGGTAAGTGCCGCCATTAAAAACGCCCGGCTCTTTCAAGAGGTTGAGAATAATAGTCATGCCTTGACGCTTACCAACCAGAGGTTGCAGGAAGAAATAGAGGAACGTCTGCGGGTTGAAGCGACCTTGAGGGAGAGCGAAGAACGCTATCGAACTCTGCTTGACCAGGCAACGGATGCAATCTTTGTCAGTGATATGAATGCCCGCTTGATTGATGCCAACAGAGAGGCCTGCGAAGGTCTCGGCTATACCAGAGAAGAGCTGTTGACATTGAGCCTTTGCGATATTGATCCCGATTTTGAGACAGAGCAGCACGTAAAAATTCTCAGGGAAGGACTCTCAGCAGGCAAGACCCTGACAATAGAAAGCAGTCATCGCCGCAAGGACGGCTCATTGTTTCCGGTAGAAATCCATATCGGCAAGCTGGAGATAGGTGGCCAACCGGCTATCCTTGGAATTGCTCGTAACATCAGTGAACGCAGGCAGGTTGAGGAAAAGATCCAGGGGCAACAGATTTTTCTGCAAAACGCCCTCGATTCCCTGACCCACCCCTTCTATGTTATCGACGCCAACGACTATACCATTAAACTGGCCAACAAGGCCTCACGTTTCGGCGAGTATCGGGAGGGGGGGAAGTGTTTCCAGTTAACCCACAATCGCTCCGAACCCTGTGCCGGGGATGAACATCCCTGTTCTCTTGTCGAGGTCAAAAGAACAAAAAAACCGGTAGTTATTGAACATATTCACACGGATCAAACCGGGGGAAAAAGCATTGTCGAGATTCATGCCTATCCAGTTTTTGACGGCAATGGCAATATCAGTGAGATTATTGAATATTGTTTGGATATCAGTGAGCGCAAACAGGGAGAGGAAGAACGGCGCCGCATGGTAACCGCCATCGAACAAGGTATAGACAGCGTTGTCATTACTGATAAAGACGGCATGATTCAATATGTCAATCCTGCTTTTGAACAGATCACCGGCTACACCAAAGCTGAAGTGATCGGCCAAAATCCGAAAATTTTGCAAAGCGGCAAACATGATGCCCTCTTTTATAAGGAGATGTGGAAGGCACTGACCAGTGGCAAGGCATGGCGGGGGCACCTGATTAACAAGAAAAAAGACGGCACCCTGTTTGAGGAAGAAGCCTCGATCACCCCGGTACTGAACGAAGCCGGAGAAATTGTCAATCAGGTGGCGGTAAAACGCGATGTGACAGAACAGATGCTACTTGAAGAACAACTCCGGCAGGCCCAAAAGATGGAGGCCATCGGCACCCTGGCCGGCGGTATTGCCCACGACTTCAACAACATCCTCGTCCCCATTCTCGGCTATTCCGAGCTGGCCTTGGCCAGAATCTCCCCGGACGATCCCCTGGCTGGAGATATGCATCAAGTCATTACCGCTGCTACGCGGGCTAAGGGGATGGTGCAGCAGATCCTCGCCTTCAGCCGCCAGGCCCCACAGGAGAGAAAACCGTTTCAGCCGCATCTGGTGGTAAAGGAGGTACTCAAACTGCTGCGGGCCACCCTGCCCTCCACCATTGAAATCCGCGAGGAGATTCCCGTGGATTGTGGAACTATCCTGGCCGATCCGACCCAGCTGCACCAGATCCTCATGAATCTCTGCACCAACGCCTACCATGCCATGCGGTTAACCGGCGGAGTGCTGGGGGTGAGACTTACAAAAATTTCCATTGACGATGACAGCAGGGTGCCCAACATTGAACTTGCCTCGGGGGACTATGTATTGCTCGAGGTCAGCGATACCGGCTGTGGCATGGAACAAAAAACGATGACCCATATCTTTGATCCCTACTTTACCACAAAGGGCAAGGGAGAAGGCACCGGCCTCGGTCTTGCCGTGGTCCACGGAATTGTCAAAAGTTGTCAAGGTCATATTACGGTGTACAGCGAGCCGGGCAAGGGGACGCGCTTTCATGTCTATTTACCGAGAATAGCGGAGACACCTTACCTGGCTGAGGCTAACCACAACAAGGCAATCCCTACCGGTGCGGAACGTATACTGGTAGTGGATGATGACGCAGTGATCACCACTATGCTCGAGGCAATCCTTCAGCGTCTTGGCTACCAGGTGACCTCTTCCGGCGACAGCCTGGAGGCCTTGGCCCTTATTGAACAAGATCCCATGGCTTTTGACCTCCTTATTACCGATATGACCATGCCGCACCTGACTGGCTTTGAACTCACGGTAAAGGCTCTGGCTATCCGCTCAGACCTGCCGGTCATTCTCTGCACCGGCTTCAGCGACCTTATCAACAAAGAACAGGCCGAGGCCTTGGGAATCCGGGCCTACCTGATGAAGCCCATTTCGATGCATGAGCTGGGCCAAGCTGTACGGAAGGTGTTGGATGCAAAAAGAGAAATATCGTGATGGTTCAAAATAGCAATATTGCTAACAGGTAAGGCTTTATCCGATTCCGTGGATTGTAAAAACGACTGAAGATCAAAGTTCGTGAGTACAATTGAATTAGACCCAGATCTCTCTTGAATTGCAGCATTCTTCAAAAAGAAAAAGCTCTTATTTTCATAAAGAAGATCAGTAACGGTTCATCTATCCATATGATATGCCAGTGCTTTACACGGTAATTCATAAATGAAAGCCCCTCAGTTATTCCAGCCTATCAAATTGCCCCATTTGCATTTTCACCCCTGATGATGTTCACGCAGGTGCTCGGCGACCATTCTCAGATTGCTGGCATTGAGTCCCATTCTTTCGCAGAATTTGGCCAGGTTTCTGATCAAACCATTGTGAACCAGAAGGAAGGATATGGATAAAAATCACAGGGCGACTATCTTGTATTCCAAAAGAGTGTAGTCTGCCAAAGCATAGCAGAAGTTGGTATAAACAACAAAAAAGAGGAGAGCTTTTTGGGGAGGAAGTAAGGAAAAGTGTGATTGGATGTGGTTGACTAGGTGTAAGTTCAAATACCTGTCGATTTAATTGCATGATATCATGATTAAATGTCTAGTCGTTGAAATTTTTTTGTCGTAAAAGGTATAAGTTTTTTTATTTTTTGTACCCTTGCCAAGGGTAGCAGAATGGGCCGCTGTGCTCAACATGTTGATATTATACGGTGAAATACTTTTATCGCGAATGGCACAAGATGTGCAATAGATAAGGTATCTCTTCTCTCCTGGAAAAAGCCGGTCAGCTCTTATGTGACTGGCTTTTTCTATTTTCAGGGTTCCTGTTTATCTCTATTTCTTTCATTTTTTTAGGCTCTGTTCCCGTTAAGTGTTGAAAAATGAGCGATGGTTCTTGTTTTTGTGATATATCACAAAAAGGAGGGAGCCATGGAAAACGAGTCCTTTTCGAAATTGTTAGTTCAAATCACCGAGATGGATCA
>CAITDH010000086.1 GCA_903891045.1 uncultured Desulfobulbaceae bacterium
ACATTGCACACAAGAGACGTGATCATGATCAACCACTTCACTATCAAAACGCCTCTGACGCCCACCCACCTCCAACTTGACAATCACACCAGTCTCAGTCAGAAACTCAAGATTTCGGTAAACCGTAGCTAGACTGATTCTTGGTATTTTCTTCCTGACGATCCCATACAGCTCATCAGCAGTCATATGTTGCCTGCTTTTCTGCAATTCTTGAAGAATTATTTCACGCTGGCTGGTCATTCGTATTGGCATGAGCCCTCCTTATCGATAACGAATATTATTAATAACTAATAATCATTATCGAGTCAAGGCCTAATTATGAGACGCTTTGATCCACTCCCACTATCTCAACAAGCAAAAAAAGAAGGGTGCACAGCAAGAAAAGAGATAACGGCCCTAGCACAATATCAGATTAGGCACCAGGAAACGCTCCACTTCGTCGGCCGGTAGGGGTTTACTGATAAAGAAGCCCTGTATTTCATCACAAAGATGGAGACGCATAAACTGAAGCTGTTCCTGAGTCTCCACTCCTTCCGCAATGGTTTTCAAGCCAAGACTTCCAGCCAAGGCAATAATGGCAGTGACAATAGCCGCATCGTTGGGATCCATAGTAATGTCCATGACAAAACTTCGGTCGATTTTTAATGTGTCCAACAGAAAGCGTTTCAGGTAATTCATGGACGAATATCCGGTACCGAAATCATCAACGGAAAGAGTCACCCCAATCTCTTTTAATTGACTGAGGGTATAAATCGTCTTGTCAATGTCCTGCATAATGGAACCCTCCGTCACTTCCAATTCCAACATGGAAGGTAACAAGCCGCTGTTCAGCAGGGCTTGTTTGACCATAGACACCAGGCCATCCTGACGGAATTGATAACTGGAGATATTCACGGCCATACGAATCGATGCCATCCCGGTCTGCTGCCATATGCAGGCCTGACGACAGGCCTCATTCAATACCCATGCACCAATGGGAAGAATCAAACCCGATTCTTCGGCAATGGAGATAAACTTCAAAGGCGCAATCAATCCCAACTCAGGATGCCGCCAACGGATAAGTGCCTCAAGCCCGGCGATTTTGCCACTGTGCAGATCAACCTGCGGCTGGTAAAAAAGGACAAATTCATCTCGCTCCAAGGCTTTTTGGAGATCGATTTCAAGCTTCAGCCTTTCAACCGCCCGATCATGCATTTCATGGGCAAAAAATTTAAAGGTATTGCCACCACTCTGCTTGGCATGAGACATGGCCACATCGCCATTTTTAAGCAGCATATCAACATCATCGGCATCCCCTGGGAAAATAGAAATACCCATGCTACCGGAAACATTTATTTCCTGACCGCCAATACAAAAAGACGTTTGCAGTGCTTCCAATATGCGCTGGACCACACACAGGGTATGCTCCCCTTCGAAAAGTCCGGTCAGAAGGATAGTGAATTCATCACCGGTTAGGCGCGACAGAGAAATATTGGGTTCCTTGGACAAAACTAATTTTCCGAAGATATCAGAACTTCGAATAGAGTCTGAGAGGCGGGCGGCGATCTTTATTAACAGCTCATCGCCTGCACAATGACCAAGGGTATCATTAATACGCTTAAAACGGTCAATCCCGAGATAGAGCAGGGCAACCTTGCTGTTGGCCCGCCTGGCGGTAAGAAGTGCCTGTCCCACATAGTTGGTAAAAAGCTGACGATTGGGCAGGCCGGTCAGGCAGTCATAATAGGCCAGGAAACGGATCTTTTCTTCCGACTGCTTTCTCTCGCTGATATCCTGCACTGTGCCGTGCATGCCGACGGGAGCTCCGTTACCATCATATTCCACCTCGGCCTGCTCGTGAATGATGCGGGCTGCCCCGTCTGCCAGCTGTATTCTATATTCCAAACGGTATGGCTTTTTCTCCTCCAGGGCCTTTTTAATGGTAGTCCGGACTGCTTCTTTTTCGTCTGGATGCACGTATTGCAGAAATATTTCATGGCTGAACCGGCCTTCAACAGGGTCCAGGCCGCAAAGGGTCCACATCTGCCTTGAACAATAGACCGTATCTTTTTCGAAATCCCAATCCCAGTTGCCAAGTCTGGCTATCTTCTGGGCAACAGACAACCGCTGCTCGCTCTGACGCAGGTTGCGAAAGATCTCTCCGGCACGCAACAGATACCGCACCCGATGGTTCAACAGCGGCCAGTTGACCGGTTTGGTCATAAAATCGGTGGCACCCGCATCAAAGGCGTGCAGGATCGAAGCGATGTCATCCAGACCGGTCACCAGAACAATGGCCGTGTCAATGCCGCTGGGCAGCTTTCTCATCTCGGCACAGGCGGTAAAACCGTCCATGCGCGGCATCTTGACATCCATGAGAACGAGATCAGGAGAAATACGCTGAAAAACCTCCAGTGCCTCCATACCGTCCTCCGCCTCTTCCACGGCCAGATTATTCTCAAGAAGGGTTTCAACGATGAGCAGCCGCTCCGCCATATCATCATCGACAACGAGAACAATCGGCTGTCCCCTGACACCTTTGTTATTATTCATCGGGTATATTCTCCAGTTCTACCAGAAACGCGTCAAGAGTCTCCTGGAATGACTCCTCCAGATCGTCAAGCAACTCCTTTACCGCTTCAGACTTTTCACGATGACCCATATTCTCCAACTCTTTGCAGATTGCGGCAAGTTCAACGGCCCCGAGATTGGCACTTGCCGTCTTCAGGCTGTGAACCGCCTCCTGCAGGGTGACACTGTCTCCGTTGCTGACTGCCTCATGAATGGTACGCAGGAGAGCCGGAGAATTCTGCTGATACAGAACTATAATTTTTTTCAAGACATTGGGCCTGTCCGGACGCTGCAGGGAACGAATCATATCCAGTCTCCCCTGATCAAGCAGCGATTTCTTCTGCGGAGCCTCGTCCTGTTCAGCCTCCTCTTCAATCACCTGCCTGGCAATAATGCATGATGGCAAAAATTTCCCCATGACCTTCTGCAGATCATCCATATTAAAAGGCTTACTTAAATAATCATCCATACCGGTAGCTTGGCATTGCTCCTTGATGCCCATCTGCACGTCTCCGGTCAGGGCAATAATAGGCACCCGCTCTTTTCCGCACTCGGCTTCGTTTCTGCGTATCTCTCTTGAGGCGGTAAAGCCATCCATTTCCGGCATATGGCAATCCATCAGGATAAGATCGTATTTTGTTCCGGAGGCTGCAGTCACCGCCTCTCTCCCGTTCACCGCCGTGTCAACCCGACACTGCAGTATACGGAGCATATATTGACACACATCCTGATTAATCAGATTGTCTTCAACTAGAAGGATATGGGCATTAAAGCCCACAGTAGCAGACGAAAAACCAAATGATCCAGTCTGATGCACCAAACTTGCATCCTCATGTTTTTCCAGCAGAGAAAGAAGGGTAGTATACAACAGGTTCTGCCGGACCGGTTTGGTGAGATAGCAATCAACACCCACCTGGGTTGCTTGAAAAGACTGCTCATCAAAAGGGGTAGAACCCAGCATAACCAGAGAGATGCCACTAATTGACACATCCGCCCGTATCTTTCGTACCAGCTCAATTCCGTCCATTTCCGGCATATGCCAGTCCAGCAGGACAACATCATAGGGGATGCTGTCAGCAGCAGCCTTTCTCAGCAAATCGAGGGCCTGATCCCCGCTTTCCACAGCAGCACTCGTAACCCCCCAGGACCGCGCCTGATTTTCCAGGATTTCACAGTTGGAGGCGTTATCATCAACGATGAGAAGTCGCATGCCGAGAAGATTTTTTTTGTTTTGTCCAAGATCTTTTTCCTCAGCATCCGGACGGCAGGAGAATGTCACAGTGAACCAGAAGACAGAGCCCTGTCCCGGTTCGCTGTCAACACCGATTTTACTCCCCATGAGCTGTACAAGCTGGCGAGATATGGCAAGTCCAAGACCGGTGCCTCCATATTTCCTGGTCGTTGAGCTGTCCGCCTGGGAAAACAGCTCAAAGATTTGATCTTTCATGTGTGGTGCAATTCCTATACCGCTATCTTCCACAGCAAAACAAATGGTTACATTTTCTCCTTCTTCTGCAATATTTTCAACACGCAACACCACCTCCCCTGAATCGGTAAATTTAATGGCATTACTGAGCAAATTTACCAGCACCTGACGCAAACGGTTTGAATCTCCCTTGGCAGCGGTGGGCATATGACCCGTAAAAACAGAAATCAACTCAAGACCCTTGGTGTAGGCCGGCTCCGCCAGCATATCAGCCGTATCTTCGACCAGCTCGCGCAGATCAAAAAGATGCTCCTCCAGTTCAAGCTTACCCGCCTCTATCTTCGAGAAATCGAGGATATCGTTAATAATAGCCAGCAGTGAATCGGCAGAACGCTGGATTGTTCCAGCAAAATGACGCTGTCTCTCTTTCAAGCCAGTATTGAGCAGCAATTCCGTCATCCCCAGGATCCCGTTCATCGGTGTACGAATCTCATGGCTCATGGTGGCCAGAAATTCACTTTTTGCTTTACTGGCGGCCTCGGCACCGACAAGGGCTTTTTTCAGTTCCTGCACCATTTCTTCCAGTTCTTTCTTGGCAGCTGAAAGTTCCGTGGTTCGAGAAGTAACCCTCTCTTCCAGGTCTGTACTGTACTCCAGCAGCTCATTATCTCTGGACTGAATTTCTGCAATCATGTCATTAAAACAGTCAATCAAGACGCCAAATTCATCTTGGCTCTGCTTGTCCACCCTGACTGAATAATTTTTTCCCCGTGTGACCTCTCCCATGGACTGCATCAGGGAAAAAAGCGGGCCGATAAAGGCCTTCTGCATCCTGGCAGCGACAATGAGAACGACAAGGAGGGTAACGGCAACGATAATGGAGATGACGACATAGAAGGAGTAGAGCCGGGTGCGGAGCTGGCTCATATCATTGACCAGATGAATGGTCCCCACCGTGCTCTCGGAAAACTTGACATCCTGAACAACATGCAGATAGCCGTCTCCCATAAAGCTTTGCAAACCGACCAGAAACTCCTTACTCTTCGGGATCATTCCCTCATCAAGGTAACGATGCATTGTAGCCCGGGCATTTTCCACCTTCCTGCCATCAGAGGTATATTCTGCGAATAAGACATTGTGCGCATCATATAAATCGGCATGGATTATTTCAGGTTTGACCCGAAGGCTTTTCAACATTCCCCGGGCCGCCTCCTGATCATTAAAGGCCAGAGCCGCACCGCTGTTTAAGGCAATCACCTCCGCCATTGAAGAGAGCTCTTTGGCAATATAGTTACGGGCATTTCTTTTCTCGTTGAGAACCAGCGCGCTGGTGACAAGGGCCAGAGCCAACACGGTGGTCAGACTCATCATCAGGAGAAGCTTGGTCCGGATGGAGAGGTCATCACCTTGCCAGAAGCTGCCCATTTCAGTCGCTCTCCACGATGGTTGCCAACTGCAGGATCCGCGAACTTATTTTCAGCCCATGCCGCTCTGCTTCCTGCGGGTTGATCTCAAAATGGAGCCTGCCATTTTTACTGATAAAATTAATGATCCCCCCGATTCTGGCAAAGTCCGGCGTTTCACCGATGATCAGCACCGGCCTGTCCTTTACGGCCGTCAAAAACCTGAGCAGGGTGGCGCGGTCCATATCATTCCTGACAAAAAGAATCTCACACCCCCGGCAATCACTTGCCGCCGCGGTGCGGCGAACCCGTAATATCTTTTCACCGACCTGCTTGCCATCAATGGAGTGAAAAGCCGCGGCAAGAAAATCATCGTCCCCGACAAGACAAAGATCAACGGTGTCAGGAGAATCATCAAAGGCCTTGTCGGGCCAGTGGGTGACCTTGGCAAAATTGAGGACAAACGCCGCCTTCACCGCATATTCCTCCCCTTCCATGGCGAAGATTCTATCGGGCAGCAAGAGGCTGATTCCCAGGAACCAGAGACAGAGGGAAATTGCCAAAACAGGGTTGTGCTGTAGGGTTTGTTTAAACACAGACACGACCTCGGCTTAAAATTTATAGGTCAGCTTACCGTACACACCCCGACCGACTTCCGTGGGACGGGTAAAATTCTCCTGAACAAATTCCATATGACCGCCGTCCAGCAGGTTCTGGCCGACCAGCGCCAGCTCGATCTTTGGCACCGGCCGCCAGGCGAGACGGAGATCGAGGGTCACATACTTGTCTATTTCATACCAGCTTTCGGCTGAATTGAGATAAAAAGCGGTGACCTTGTCCACATAGCGGAGCCAGACATTCAGATCAAGGTCGTCCCGCAGATTGACGAATCCCCGTAACGAGGCCTGATGATGCGGTTCGTCGCCAACCTGTTTTCCGGCATTCATATTACTGTCCAGATAACTGTAGGCCAGGTCAAGCTTCAACCAGTCGGTGGCCTGCCAGGCAAGGGCAAGCTCCACTCCATGGGATTGGGCAGCAATAGAGTTCTCGGTCAGGTAGTTCTGCACTATAGTGGTGCCTTTAAATACAGGATCCTGTTGTTGAAAGAGTCTCAGCTTGTCATAATCATTGTAAAAGAGGGCTGTATCCAGCGACAAGTCACGGGAATAGAGAAAACGATATCCCAGTTCATAGGCGGTCAGTCTTTCTGCCCCGAAGTCTTTTTTGCCTATCATCCGGATCTCAACCGGCAGGGGATTGGATGGATTAAAAAATGGACTGGCAGGATTAAAACTGTCAGGATAGGGGGTGATACCGTTCAGGATATTTCCGTCATGCTCCAACCTTGAAGGTGTGCGCACCGCTCGGGAAATTGAGGTCCACAGCTTATGATTGTTCTGCACAGCCCACAGCAGCCGGGCGCTGGGCTCCACCTCATAGCCGCTGTAATCGTTATGCTCCAGTTTAGAGCCAAGGGTCAGCCAGAGAGAGTCCCGGGCAATCATGATTTCATCCTGCAGAAAAACACTGAAGAGATCGTCCCGCTGGCTTTCCGGGTCCATGGTCAGCACCCAGGGCAGATCCGCGCTGCTGAATTCATCCTCACTGGAGCGATAACGTGCCCCCCAGACAATATTATTCCGCTCCCCGGCGGCAAAGAGATGCTGAAAGTCGACATCAAAACTGTCCCGCGCCTCTTTTACAAAGGCCTCATTGCGTTCAGTCCTGTCATAATAAGCCTGGAGGGTAAATCGAGACCCAGCCGACAACACATGTTCCCAGAGGGCAACCATATTTCTGCCGGAGACATCCGTCTTATCGTGAACAAAGCTGGAAAATCCATCAGAAGGAGACCAGCCATAGGAAGCAAGATCCATCTGCTGGTTAATCTTGCCCGTATAGAGATCGCCATGGACCGAGAGGCTGTCTTTGGCCGTCAATGAAGAATCAATGCGAAAGCCGCCGCGTGCCATGTCCCAGTCATCATGGGCATCTTCGCCGGTTGGATAGTTAAATACGTCCCTGGAAAAACCCTTGGCGTAAAAGCGGCCATAGGTGTTTTCCCCAAGGGAAGCTCCATAACGGGCGCCGGCAAAGGCCTGCTCCTGATTCCCTCCTCCCAGGGCCACCAGGCCCCCCAGGGTCTCAGCCGCATGTCTGGTGATAATATTGATAACGCCATTCACCGCATTGGCGCCCCAGAGGGTGGCGCCGGGGCCGCGGATCACCTCGATACGGTCGACATCCTCAAGCATGACGTCCTGCACCTCCCAGTAAACGCCGGAAAAAGACGGGGTATAGACGCTCCGTCCGTCGATCATCACCAGAAGCTTGTCGGCAAAGCGGCTGTTGGCAGAGCGGCTGTTCACCGCCCATTTATTTGAATCGATGCGGGAGACATTGACTCCGGGAACCATGCGCAGGGCATCGGGGATATTGGTTACCCCGGATTTCCTCAGATCATCATTGGTAATGACAAAGATGGCGGCCGCACTGTCAGAAAGATTCTGCACCTTTTTACTGACCGAGGTGACCTTGAGAGCCATCAGCTCCTCAATGGTTAATCCGGTCAGATCCGGCTCCTCGGCAGCCGAGACGCCAGGCTGCTGCAACAAAGCCAGTGAGGCCAGAACACACAGCATCTTGTACTTTTTAAATATTCTTCTTGGCCCTTGACCCATTGCAAGCACTCCTTTCCATCAAGAGAAATCTCGTCAAATCTGTACATTGCATCAAATGGAGTATAGCAGAGGCGGGGACCAAGAAACAAATGACTTTCTGGAAATTTATTCACTTTCCAGGATTTTCAGGCCAGAAAAGGCAAGCGCATTGAACAGACACAGGCCTCCAGACCTTCCAGAAACCGAGGAATACCTTGAAAAATCAGGATTTTCGTTTAAGCTCAAGGCCTGCGAAAAATTTTATCGCAGGCACCCCAAAGGGGGGTGCCCTTGAGGTTCATATTCCAGGAATCCAATCCTTTCCATCATGGCATAGCAAAGACGTCGATCAACCGGGAACCTTTTGCGCATATGAATAAAATAGTTGAAGTCATCAATCTCAGAAAATCCTTCGGAGACAACATTGCGGTAACCGATGCCTCGTTCTCCGTCAAGGAGGGTATCTGCTTCGGCCTGCTGGGGCCCAATGGCGCCGGCAAGACCACCACCATGGAGATCATCGAGGATATCATTGCCCCCAGCAGTGGTGAAGTGCTCTACCGGGGGAGGACACGGGATGCATCCTTCCGGGAAGAGATCGGCATCCAGTTCCAGCACACCTCGCTGCTCAACTTTCTGAGCGTGGAAGAGACCCTGCTCTCATTTCACAAACTGTATCAGTATCCTGAGGATTTTGACCTGCTGGTCCAGCGCTGCGACCTGACGCCCATCCTCAAGAGACGGAACAACCAGCTCTCCGGAGGGCAGCTGCAGCGGCTGATGCTGGCCCTGGCCCTGATCAACCGGCCGAACCTGATCTTCCTTGATGAGCCCTCCACCGGCCTGGATCCGCAGTCCCGCCGGAACCTGTGGGATATTGTCCGCCAGATCAAGGACGAAGGGAAGACGATCATGATGACCACCCACTCCATGGAAGAGGCGGAGTACCTGTGCGACGAGGTGGCGATCATGGACGTGGGCCGCATCATCGCCTGGGACACCCCGGCCCGCCTGATCCAGGCCCATTGTCAGGGCAACTCCATTCTCCTGCCCGAAACCGCCTTCAAGATGAAGCTGGAGGCGCTGCCCTTTGACTGGAAGCGGCGCGACCAGACCATTGTTCTGGAGACCGGCCAGATCAATGAAGGACTGGACAAATTGCTGAACCTCGATATCGACCTGACCGACATGGCGATCCACTCATCCAACCTGGAAGACGTTTTTCTCTGTCTGACCGGCAAGGGGCTGAGGGATTGAACGACCGGTAAAGACAATGACAAACAACACACTCCTTGCATCATGAACTTCAAACGCATGTGGGCCATGTTTACGGCCAGAAATCACGAATTTTTCCGCGACCGGGCCGCCTTTGGCTGGAACTTTGCCTTCCCCTTCCTGATCATCGTCGGCTTTGGTCTCATCTTCGGGGGCAAGGAACATCAGCAGCTCAAGGTTGGCCTCTTTGCCGCCGGGCCGGTGACCACAGCGGAAAGCACGGTGCCCCTCGCCTTTCAACAGGGGAGATACCTCCAGTTCATCACCTTCGCCAGCCAGGCGGAGGGCGAGCAGAAACTGCAGCACCACAAGATTGACCTGCTGCTCGACACCCGGTCGCCAACACACCGCTACTGGATCAACGATTCCTCGCCGCAAGGGTATATCGCCGAGCAGATCTTCCTCGCCTCTTTCCTGCAGGACCACCAGGGATTGGCCGAAAAACAGGTGGTCAAGGGGACGCAGATCCGCTACATCGACTGGCTCTTCCCCGGCATCCTGGGCATGAACATGATGTTTTCCGCCCTCTGGGGTGTCGGATACGTGGTGGTGCGCTACCGCAAAAACGGGGCCCTGAAACGGCTCAAGGCCACGCCCCTCACCCCCCTGGAATACCTGAGCGCCCAGATGCTCTCCCGCATCTTTCTCATCATGTTCACCATTATCGTGGTCTGGATCGGCTCCGACCTGATCTTCCACTTCCAGGTGCACGGCAGCTATGCGGCCCTGGCCCTGATCTTTTTCCTCGGCGGCCTCAGCCTCTGTTCCATGGGGTTGGTCCTGGCCGCCCGCGGCACCAGCGAGGAGTTCACCAGCGGCATCCTCAACTTCATCTCCTGGCCGATGATGTTTCTCTCCGAGGTCTGGTTTTCCCTCGAAGGCTCTCCCCCCTGGATCCAGGCCCTGGCCAAACTCTTCCCCCTGACCCACCTGCTGACCGGGGCCCGCAAGATCATGAATGACGGGGCCACGCTCGCCGATGTCCAGGGCGAGTGCCTGGTTCTGATCGCCATCACCCTCATCTGCCTGACCATCGCCGCCCGGCTCTTTTCCTGGAACGAATGAACGATACGGATATCAGATACCTTGACAGCCACTGCCACCTGCCGGAGCAGCCCCTGACGCCGGGGATTTCGGGTATCATGGAGGGGAAGGGTGGGGTGACCAGGATGCTGTGCAACGCCACCCGTGAAGAAGACTGGCAACCGGTGATCAAGCTGGCCGCCAGGGGAAAAGGGGGCATCCCGTTCCTCGGCATCCATCCCTGGTTTGCGGACAGCGCCGGGGCAGGATGGGAGGAACGACTCATGGCCCTGCTGGAGCGGATCCCGGCAGGCATTGGCGAAACCGGGCTGGACAAGAGCTGCCGGGCTGATTTCGCCGGGCAGCAACGGATCTTTCAGACCCAGCTGCGGATGGCCGCGGAACTCAGGCGCCCCCTGGTCATCCACTGCGTCAAGGCCTGGGGCAGACTGTTGGAGATGCTGGAGCAATCCGCAGCCCCGCTGCCGCCGGTGATGATCCATTCCTTTGGGGGGTCGGCCGAGACCTTGCAGCGACTGCTCAGGCTTGGCTGCTTCATCTCCTTTTCCGCCAGGGTGACCACCGACTCCAGGCTCCACCCCTGCCTTCTGCAAACGCCGCTGGCCAGGCTGCTGCTGGAGACCGACGCGCCAGCGAAACCCGGCAGGCAACTGTCTCCTGGCTCTCATGACCAAAAAATAATTTACGACGAACCTGCCGCCATCGCCAAACTGTACGAACTGGCGGCCACGATGCGGGGCATGGCCCTCGACGAATTCCGCCAAGAGATATGGAAAAATGGAGAGATTTTCACGGATACAATCGTTCCTCGGTGAGGAACGATTCCAGATATTGCAGCAAAGTTCCATCACCATCGTCGGCATCGGCGCGGTCGGCGGTCATGTCACCGAAGGATTAGCCCGGGCCGGGATCGGCCGGCTGCGCCTGGTTGACTTTGATACTGTCCAGCCCTCCAACATCAACCGCCAGATCATGGCCCTCGATACCACCCTCGGCCGCCCCAAGGTAGAGGTGGCAAGAGAGCGAATTGCGGCCATCAACCCCCGGTGCCACGTGGAGGCCCTGCAACTGTTTGCCGGCGATGAAACCCTGGAACAGATCCTGACCCCGGCCCCCGACATCCTGATTGATGCCATCGACTCCATGAACCCCAAGGTGCAACTGCTAACCGCCGCCCACACCCGCGGCATCCCCATCATCTCGTCGATGGGGGCGGCCCTGCGCAGCGACCCCACCCAGATCCGGATCGCCGACCTCATGGATACCAGAAACTGCCCCCTGGCCAAACGCCTGCGCCAGCGGATCCGGCGCGCCGGCATCGAACGGGGCATCTCCTGCGTCTTCTCTACGGAAGCCGTCACCTACCATTATGATGAACCGGAAGAACAGCCGGACACAGATGCACCCTTTGGTGACCGGGGACGACAGCGGCGCAGCCTCGGCAGTCTGCCCACCCTGACCGGCATCTTCGGTCTCATCATCGCCAATGCCGTGATCCTCAGACTTACCGAGCAGCATCATTAACCCTAAAAACGGCAGTTACCTCATAATGCCAATGTCGCTCCCCCTCATCCCCAACCCTTTTCCCTCAGGGAGAAGGGCAAAAACTCCCTCTCCTTTTGGGAGGGTCGGGGTGAGGGAAAAGCTTAGCAATGCAAGAAGTTATTGCAAAATAACTCTGTCCAACTGCCGTTTTTAGGTTAACACCATCTCCCGCTTGCCCCCTCTCTATTTTTCTTAACACCCAAATGGAAACAACACCTTCCGCCGTATGACGTTATTTAATTTTGTAGTATTTTCCTTGACACCCAATCTCAAATAACGTATTCAGCCGGTATGACGTTATTTTTATTTGTCATACTTATAACAAGCAATTCTGGAGGCACGTACTATGCATATGGCCGATGCTCTTTTATCGCCGGCGGTGGGAATAACAATGTGGGGGGTAACCGCAGGGACGATTGCCTATTGCTCGACCAAGGTCAAAAAGGATCTGGATGATCGCAAGATTCCGCTGATGGGCGTGCTGGGCGCCTTTATCTTTACTGCCCAGATGATCAACTTCACCATTCCCGCCACCGGTTCCAGTGGCCATATCGGCGGCGGGCTCCTGCTGGCTATCCTGCTCGGACCGTATGCGGCCTTTCTGACGATAGCGTCGGTTCTGGTAATCCAGGCCCTGTTCTTTGCCGATGGCGGGATCCTGGCCCTGGGCTGCAATATCTTCAACCTGGGAATATTTCCAGCTTTTATCGCCTATCCCCTGATCTACAAGAAAATAATCGGCAGCCAGCCATCACCGACGAGGCTGTCAATCGCCTCGATCATCGGGGTTGTCGTTGCGCTTCAGCTCGGGGCCTTCTCCGTGGTTCTCGAAACAGTCGCCTCCGGCATCTCGGCCCTGCCTTTCACCACCTTTGTTGTCCTCATGCAGCCGATCCACCTTGCCATCGGGATTGTCGAGGGACTTGTCACCACAACCGTAATATCTTTTGTCTATACGGCACGGCCAGAGATCCTGCAAAGCGCCATGGGGGCTCGGCCTCTTGGCAATATCTCCGTGCGCAATATCGTCCTGAGCTTTCTCGCATTAACCTTCTTGACAGGAGGAGTCCTCTCCTGGTATGCCTCGAAAAATCCAGATGGCCTGGAATGGTCCATCGCCAAAGTCACAGGCACTGGCGAGTTGACCGGGACAGAACAATCCCTGCATCATGTCCTGGCTGCCATTCAGGAGAAAACTGCCTTTCTTGCCCATTATTCCTTTCCATCAAAACAGGGTGGGGAGGCAACAACCGAAGTGGCCACGGCTGGCAAGGAAGTTCAGGATGACAGCGGGCGACTTGGCACCAGCGTGTCTGGAAGTGTCGGGTCTCTGCTAACCCTTACCATGGCCATCCTCATCGGCTTCTTTCTGAGAAGAGAAACGGCAGGAAAAGGCTGAAGGCTGAAGGGACAATCATCATATCAAAGAGTTGGCGAGTTGCCAGCATTGCTCTGTTCTCACAGGATCTGCTGACACAGCCTGTTCATGTAACACCGGAGGAACAAATGAAATTTCCACAGGATTCTACTGTATCACGCATTCACACTTTGTCGGTTTCTATCGCACTCTGCAGCGTCCTTTCCTGTCCGGCTGCCGCTTTTGCCATGCACCCGCTGATTACGGACGACGCGGGCACCATAGGCGCGGGCAAGTATCAGCTGGAGGTGAACGGCGAGTATGGACATGAAAAGGAAGATGGGGTTACCACAGAAACCACGCAGGGGGCAGCAAGCCTCTCCTATGGGCTGAGCGAATCCATGGATCTTATTGTTGGCCTCCCCTATCAGCATGTCAGGGCTACGGATGACACAACCATCATGGCCGATAATGGCTTCTCCGACACCTCCATTGAGGTGAAATGGCGGGTCTATGAGCATGCTGACTGGAGCCTTGCCATCAAACCAGGACTCACCCTGCCCACCGGGGATGACGAAGCAGGATTAGGTGCAGGCAAGGCGTCTTACCGCCTCTTTTCCATTATCTCCAAAGAAATGAATCCGTGGGCCTTCCATCTCAACCTCGGCTATATCAAAAATGAAAACACCCTGAATGAAGAGAAGTACATCTGGCATGCATCTATCGCTTCCACTTTTGCCGTGACTGATAATCTCAAGGCGGTTGCCAACCTCGGCGTTGAACGTAACAGAGACGAATTCGCCGATACTGATCCCGCCTTCTTTCTGGCGGGCCTGATCTATACCCTGTCAGAAGGATTTGATCTTGATTGCGGAATCAAATACGGGCTGAATGCCTCTGAGACTGACTACACCGTACTTGCGGGGATCACCTGGAGGTTTTAGGTGCCGTTACAGAAAGAGCAAGGGCTTTTTCTTGTTCTTTCTGTTTACGGCACCTTATGCCGCTTCAAAGCAACAGCCAATCTTTTCCGGCGGTTGCTTGGAGTGGCGTCTGGCAGAAGAGGCTCTGAATACAGCAATATGCACCAACGCCTTGCCGGGAGCGTTTCCCCTCACCCCAACCCTCTCTCAACAGGATAGGGAGTTTTTCTTCTCTCTTCTGCAATAAAGGAAAGGAATGCGCTCCATTGATGGTGCTGTACTTGATTTAAAACGCCTTGATCTTCTAGCCACCGGTGATTCAATCATCCATCGCCTTGATGCGAGGGCCAAAGTTGTCACCACCTTGTTCTTTATTATTGTGGTAGTTTCTTATAAGCGCTATGCCTTGGCCGAGTTGACGCCTTTTCTGTTTTTCCCGGTCATTACCCTGGCCCTCAGCAACCTGCCGATCAGCTATATCCTCAAAAAGATAGCGGCAATCCTGCCACTTGCCATTTTCGTGGGCCTGTTCAATCCCCTGTTTGATCGAGAAACCCAGGTGCTACTCGGCCCGATCTCCATCTCCGGCGGTTGGATTTCCCTTGTCTCCATCATGGGCAGAAGCGCCCTGACCGTTGGCAGCGCCATTATCCTGATCGCCACGACCGGATTCATCTCAATCTGTCACGCCCTCAACCGCTTGGGTATACCGAGGGTCTTTACCGTCCAGCTCCTTTTCCTCTACCGCTATATCTTTGTGCTCACCGAAGAAGCCGCCTGCACCACCCGCGCCAGGGAACTCAGGTCCTGCGGCAAAAAAGGATTGGGCTTCAGCAGCTTCGGCCCCCTGATCGGTCATCTCCTGATCAGAACCTGGGCCCGGGCCGAGCGGATCCATATGGCCATGGTGGTGCGGGGGTTTTCCGGAGAATTTCACTCCCGGCAGATCAACAGATTCGGCGGCAAGGAGTATCTCTATGTCATCGGCTGGTCCCTGGTTTTTATCATTCTACGCACCGAGGATATAACCGCGATACTCGGCGCTGCTTTTACAGGATTCTTTTCATGAGTCACCATATTGTTGAGGTGAAAAACCTCAAGCATGTCTATGCCGATGGCACCATTGCCCTGAAGGATCTCTCTTTTACCATTCATCACGGGGAATCAGTGGCGATTATCGGCGCCAACGGTGCAGGGAAATCAACACTCCTGCTGCACCTCAATGGCTATCTGGCCCCGACGGTCGGGGAGGTGCGGATCGGTGGCTTCCCGCTGACCCCGGAGACCCTGCCGGAGATCAGGCGGACCGTGGGGATGGTGTTCCAGGATCCCGATGATCAGCTCTTCATGCCCACTGTTTATGAAGACGTCGCCTTCGGTCCCTGTAACCTCGGACTCCCGGAAGAGGAGGTGCGGCAACGGGTAGGTGAGGCCCTGGAAAAAGTAGGGGCCGGACACCTCGCCCAAAAACCGCCCTATCATCTTTCTGGTGGTGAGAAGAAACGGGTGGCCATTGCCACTGTGCTGTCGATGTCACCGGATATCCTGGTCATGGATGAACCGACCAACGGTCTCGATCCTTTTTCACGGCGCCAGTTGATCGGTTTACTCAAAGACTTTCACCATACCCGGATCTTCACCAGCCATGATCTGGATATGGTCATCGAACTGTGCGAACGGACGATTGTTCTGCATCAGGGAGAAGTCAAGGCGGACGGGCCAACAGTTGCAATATTCAACAATGCACAACTGCTGGCGGAATGCCGGCTGGAAAAACCGTTGTCAATGCAGGGATGCCCAATCTGCGGCGCATCAAGAAACAGATTGTAAGTTGAAGAGCTCCCCATAAGCCAGCTCCCCCCTTCTGTGATCGCAGAGTACCTTGTGCTCCAGTTCCGTAAATTATTCCCTATCTGCATTTAAAATTTTATTTCCCCCCGATGATACGCTACAATAAAAGTGTACCCTGAAAATGATCATCGGCATAAAAAGCCCGTCGATTTTCATCCGTAATTCTTTTCAGTGCGTCCACTTTGCGAGCGATACCCTACCAGGCGAACCAAGAATCCGATCATGGTCGTCGTCACAAAATGGTCAGGAATGGAAGGGCTCTTTCGTAACAGCTCCTCAACAACAGGAAGAGGTCACCATGCAATTCATACTCTCCAGACAGATTGAACCGACTCTGGCCTTTCATCTCATGAAATTTGCTTTTCAGGTTTTTGAGAAAGAGGTTGTTGAGCTTACTCCAGAAGAATATGCAGAGGCCTATCAACAGGCCTACCATGAGATAACCCTGCTTGAACAGATCCTCCTGTCTGAGGCAGCCTGTGGGGTTGTGATTCCTGACAAACTGATTCAAACCACCTTTCATTCGATCCAGACAGGACATGGTGGGGAAGAAAAATTTTCCCTCCATCTGCAAAAAAACAATCTGCGATCAGATGAATTCTTCACCATCTTGGGTAAAGATCTGAGAGTAGAGACTATTTTAGCCAGAGTAGCCTATCATGCCAAGCCCATCAGCCAGCAAGAGGTACAAGACTATTACAATAGCCACCAAGATTCCTTTTGTTTTCCAGAACAACGCCGTACCCGTCATATCCTCATCAGTACCGAGAACAGGTACTCGCATCTGCCGAAAGATGCGCTGCTGCGCCGAACAAGGCACATTCACTCCCGCCTGCAAAGCAATCCCCATAACTTTATCCGCGAGGCCCAACTTCATTCTGACTGTACAACGGCAGGCGACGGCGGCGATTTAGGCCGCATCTGCCGTGGTGAACTCTGCCGCACGCTCGATCAGGCCCTGTTTCAACTTGCCGCCGGAGAAATCAGCCCAATCATCCAGACCTCACAAGGTTTTCATATCCTCTACTGTGAGGCGATTCACCCCGGACAACGTTTAAACCTTGAAGAAGCTACACCCCAGATTCACCAGACCCTAACCAGAGAAGCCAGGATCGATACCTGCAGGAGCTGGCTCAAATCCCTGTTCCATATTCGTACCCACAACCTCAAATAAAAGGTTCTCCCCATGCTCAACCCCACCACATCAGCGCCAGGCACCATCACCATCAACTTCGCCACCAAAACGATCTTCCTTGAAAAAGAAGGCGCCGTGGAGTCGGTGGAGACTGTTGAGCTGGTCAAGCCCGGGCAACTCCTTGCCTTTTTGAACCCAGCCGATGACACAAAAAGCCCCACACCCGAACAGCAAAAGCCGCAGGCCAAACATGTCGTCTTGACCCCTGGCAACCATACCCAACTTTCCGCCAGAGGAGATTCCCTGCTGGCCATTGTGGCGGGCTATCCCCAGATCACGAAAACCACCAACGCCAATGAAGAGACACTGACCATCTCCATCACGCCGCTCGTCACCATCAGCCCTGACCAGATGGAGGCCAACCTGACCCTCTATCCCCCCCTGCCCAAAACAAACCCGCTTACGGTTGAAGAGCTGGCAGAACTCCTCAAGCAGGCAGGAATTCGTCATGGCATGAACGAAGAGATCCTGCGCGACTGCCTGGAGCAGAGCAGAACAGAGCAGCATATCATCACGGAAGCCCTGATTGCCTCGGGCTCACTCCCCATAAACGGACTTGATGCCCAGCTCCGCTTTGAGGTAGAGATTGGCTCCATCCCCGGAAAGATCATGGGAGACGGCAAGATAGATTTCCATGAACGCAGGATGTTTATCGCGGTACGCAAAGGGCAACTCCTTGCTACCAAGGTTCCAGCCACCATCGGCACACCGGGCGCAACGGTCACCGGTCAGCCCCTTCCCCAGAAGCAGGGTGCAGACCTCACCGTCAACGTCGTCGATAATGCCAGCTACAACGAAGAAAGCGGCGAAGTCCATGCCACCAAGCCCGGCATCCTTTCCGTCGTCAAAAATACGATCAAGGTCTGCTCAAAGTTGGCCATCCAGGGTGATATCAATTTCAAAACCGGCAATATTGAGGCCCATGACGCAGTGGATATCGGCGGATCGGTCCAGCCCGGATTCAAGGTAAAGGCCCATGGCGACCTGAAGATTAGCGGCGGGGTCCGATCGGCGAACATCATTTCACAGGGCAATATCCTGATTCAGGAGGGGGTCAGCGGCAAACAGACGATCGTCCAGGCGACAGGTGATGTTGACGTCCCCTTTGTCGAACAGGCCAGCATTACCGCCGGGGGGACCATCATTATCCGCAAACAGGCCTATTACAGCCGAATCTTTGCCGGAGGCGATATTCATTGCCAGGAAGGCAGCAAGGTCATGGGCGGCATCCTCATGGCCGGAGGAAATCTCAGCGTCGGCCAGGTAGGATCAGACAATGCCTCTCCCGCCCTGATTGCGGCTGGCACTGACGGCAAACAGTACCTTAGATATGAGGCCCTGCATCAGGAAATTATAGACAAAGAAGATGAGCTGGAGCACTGCCTGCAGCTGCATGGCCATGACAGCCGGTTACCCTTTCACCTGGCTATGACCGAGGAACTGGAAGAGATGCACAAAGATCTCAATAAATTGGATCTGGCAACAGACAAGAAAGCAGACACCGCCGAAGAGCTGGCCTACCAGCTCAGAAGCAGAGTGATCATCGTTCACGGCCAGATCTTTGCAGGCACGATGCTTCGTATCGGCAATGTAACCAAACTGTTGGAGACCACCGTGAATAGCGTGAAATTTACCCTCTCCCAAGATCTGCGAGAGATAATCGAGCACTCTTTGTAGGAAAGGCGGAAGGCTATCAGCCTGAACAACCAGATATGAACTTCAGTCTTTAACCTTCAGCCTTCAGCCCTCAAGTCTATAATCTTTGCTGGCATTTTTTCTCCTGAATGATTAGCATCAGCGAGGTCATTCGTTCCTCATGTGCAATCATTATACCAACGGAGCACGCCATTCATGTTCGTCAAACTCTGGATGCAAAAAGATATTATCACTATTTCTCCCGACCAGACCCTTGCTGAGGCAGAGGCGCTGATGCAACAACACCGGATCAGACGACTTCTCGTGACGCAGGGTCCAACCCTGATCGGCATCATCACCAAGGAAGATATCCGCCGGGGAATCCCGGCCAGTTGTGATGAAAGCACTAGACTGATAGCAGCCCAGAGCAAGGTGGAGGCCTACATGGCCCAAAATCCGATCACTGCTGATCCCATGGCCCCCCTTGAGGATATTGCCCTGACGATGCGCCGCAATAAAATTGGCGGGATTCCGGTTCTTGAGAACGATCTTCTGGTCGGCATTATCACCGAATCCGATATCTTTCGTGCCCTGACCGAGATCCTGGGAGCAGGAAGAAACGGGGCGCGGGTCGAGCTGAAAATAGGTCACGACTCCAAAGATATCTTCCAGGTCGTCAAGCTGTGCAAACAATTTGATGTCTTGATTACCGCCATTTCCATCTACCACGATTTCAGCCCGGACCATCAGTTGCTCACCATCCGTCTGGATGGCGAAGAATTGAACGCCCTGCTTGATGCCCTCTGGCAATCAGGCTGTCAGATCAACAGGATTATGCGGTTTGATGCAGATGGAGTAGCTGAGAACTGAAAAGCTCATTCCAAAAAACATTCAAATTAATACCAAGAAGGCCGGCAAGCGGCGACGAAACAGTACAACGGGTAGTAGGTGAGAAACCACGCAGTGCAGCCGACGAAGGTGCCGGCTTGGATGCTTTTTTTGGAATCAGAAGGGGCTGACAACCCTGTCGGCGCTGGCCATGCTGTCCAGGATCTCATACATATTGGTGATCGTCCCCACCTGCAGCTTCTTTTCAAGTTTGAAAAACTCAAGACAGGTGCCACAGGATAAAATCTTCACCCCTTTCTTTTCCAGGGCCTGCAAGGCCTCCAGGGCCTTGCCCGCAGTCGCCACCAGCTTGACCCCGCCGTTATAAAAAAAGATCCGGCTGGGTTGAGGTGAGACCTCTTTTATCGTGGCAATATAGGTCTGTAACAGGGCCCAACCCAGCTCATCACTGCCCCGTCCCATGCAGTCCGAGGCAATCACATAGACCAGATTGCAACCAGATGGCTGCCCACCTAGGATCTCACAGTTGTAATCAGCCTCATCAAAAGGGACGGACGGCCCGGCATTTTCCTCGTTCTCCGCCAAAAAACTCAGGCGAAAAGAGCCGTCCGTTAGCGTTGTCAATTCCACCCTGCAATTTCGGCTGTGACCAAAACGCAATACGTTATCCCTTGAGGCCTCGTTATCGACAAGGATCTCAAAAGACTTTTCCCCCTGCTCCAGCGCGGCCTTGGCCCGCAACACCGGCTCCGGACAACCCAACCCTTTACAGTCTATCTGTTTCATACTGACCTCACTCCTTTATAAGACACTGAATGGCAGGAACTTTTTTTCAAAATAGCCGCTGGCATTCTAGTGGTCAAATAGATAATTTCTATCCGGCAAGGCCTTTTTATGATAAACTGCTATACTAAAAAGAGTTTTCTGGAAAGAAAAAATCAGATTGAAGATCACAACCACCACCAAACCCGATACCCCAAGGAAAAACCATGGATCTCCACAAACTTGCCATCTTTTGCAAGGTCTTCGAATTAAAAAGTTTCACCAGGGCCGCTGAGGCCATGTTTCTTTCCCAGCCAACTATCAGTGAGCATATCCGCGCCCTGGAACAGGAAACCGGTCAGCAGCTGATAAACCGGTTTGGCCGCGAAATCAGGACCTCTGAGGCCGGCAATATTCTCTATTCGTATGCCATAAAAATGCTCCGTCTACAACAGGAGGCATTGGAGGCGCTGGGACACTATTCGGGAGCCCTGGCCGGACGGATGGCCATAGGCGCCGGCACCATCCCTGGAGCCTACATCCTGCCGGCAAGGATTGGCGCCTTCAAGAAAAGCTATCCTGATATTACCATCACCCTCCGCATCGCCGGCTCCAGGACTATTGCCAGTGAAATCCTTTCCGGTGAGCTTGAGATGGGAATTCTTGGGGCCCAATGGCGGGAAAACGGTCTGATCTGGCAGGAGATCTTCAGCGATGAACTGATCCTGGCCGTGCATGCCGGTCATCCCTGGGCCAAACTGCGGGAAATTTCTCTGGAACAACTGAGGGCAGAACCGTTTATCATGCGGGATCATTCGTCAGGGACAAGGCGTGCCCTCTCTCAGATCCTGGAACAGCATGGCCTGAATCCGGCCCACCTGAATGTGGTGGCGGAAATGGGAACCACCGAGGCAATACGGCAATCGATAAAGGCCGCCATCGGCATCTCCATCCTCTCATCTCAGGCCGTCAGAGAGGATATCGCCCATGGCAGCCTGGTGGCAGTCGCTATTCAAGGAGTAACGATGATCCGTCCTTTTTATATGGTCACCCGCAAAAACCAGGCCCTGTCTCCTCTGTGCACTGCCTTTATCGAGACCATAGGAAGGGAAAATTAAAAATGAGGAATAAAGGATTAACAAGACCAGCCCTCATTCCTCATTGTCTTTATTCAGGCAAGACCCGCACCGCCCCTTTATCTGCCGAGGCCGCAAACAGGGCATAGGCCCTTAGCGCCGGCGACACCTTCCGGTCGCGGTCGGTTGGCCGAAAGGCCTGACTGCCCTTCTGCTCTTCCTGCTGACGCCTTGCGGCCAGGTCCTGCTCAAACACCAGGACATTGATGCTCCGCCCCGGAATATCAATATCGATGATATCCCCATCCATAACCAGACCGATAGCCCCACCAGCCGCTGCCTCCGGTGAGACATGGCCGATCGACAGCCCTGAGGTGCCGCCGGAAAAGCGGCCATCAGTGATCAGAGCACACTCCTTACCCAGATGGACTGATTTGAGGTAGGATGTGGGATACAACATCTCCTGCATCCCCGGCCCCCCTTTTGGCCCCTCATAGCGGATGATCACCACATCCCCGGCCTTGATTACCCCACCGAGAATAGCATCACAGGCCGCCTCCTGCGAAGAGAAGACCCTGGCGGTTCCCTTAAAATGAAAAATTGAGGGATCAACCCCGGCAGTCTTGACGATGCAGCCCTTGGCCGCAATATTGCCATAAAGGACGGCCAGACCACCATCCTTGCTGTAACAATGGGCAACATCGCGGATACAGCCGCCCGCCCGGTCAAGGTCCGGCTCCGCATACATAGTGGTCTGCGAACCCATCACCAAATTACGACCGGCCGAAGCCGAAGCGCTCAGATAGAGTTGCCTGGCCGCCTCGCTGGCGCTGCTGCCTCCAATATCCCAAGTCTGAAACGCCTCTGCCAACGTGGCACCATCTGCCCTACACACTGAGGTGTCAACCAGTCCGGCTCGGGCCAGCTCACCAAGGATCCCCATGATCCCGCCCGCCCGATTCACATCCTCCATATGGTAGTGCGACGAAGGGGCCACCTTGCACAGATTGGGCACCTTCCGCGACAGGGCATCAATATCCTCCATGCTGAAATCCACCTCAGCGGCATGGGCAATGGCCAGCAGATGGAGCACGGTATTGGTGGAGCCGCCCATGGCAATATCCAGGGTCATGGCATTCAAGAAAGCGGCACGGCTGGCAATGGTCCGGGGCAGGACCGTGGCATCTTCCCGGTCATACCAGGCGTGGGCCATCTCGACAATTCGCTCGGCGGCGCGGACAAACAGCCCGGTACGGCTGCCATGGGTGGCCACCACGGTGCCGTTGCCCGGCAAGGCCAGACCCAGCGCCTCATTGAGACAATTCATGGAGTTAGCCGTAAACATCCCGGAGCACGATCCACAGGTAGGACAGGCGCAGCGCTCAACCACAGCAATCTCCTCATCCGAGACCGCCTGGTCTGCCGCCATGACCATGGCATCCACCAGGTCATAGCGCTTGTCACCATCAACACCTGCCTCCATCGGCCCGCCGGAGACAAAGATGGTGGGGATATTGAGGCGCATAGCCGCCATCAGCATCCCCGGGGTGATCTTGTCGCAGTTGCTGATGCAGATCATGGCATCGACGGTGTGGGCGTTGCACATATACTCAACACTATCGGCAATCAGCTCTCGGGAAGGCAGGGAATAGAGCATGCCGGCATGACCCATGGCGATCCCGTCATCAATGGCAATGGTATTGAACTCGGCCGCGAAACAGCCGAGTTCGGCGATCTGTTTTTTAATTTGCTGGCCGATTTCATGAAGATGGACATGACCGGGAACAAACTGGGTAAAAGAATTGACGATAGCAATGACGGGATGACCAAACTGCTCTTCTGTCATGCCGTTGGCTCGCCAGAGACTGCGAGCCCCGGCCATCCGGCGACCTTGTGTGGTAGTTGCGCTGCGTAAGGAAATTGCCATCTTGTTTCACCTGGGAGAAAAAAATCAATAAAAAGAGTCGTTGCGAAACAACCAGGAAATCAGGAGTTATTTTACAAGGACTCCAAAAAACATTTGAATTTCTTGTTACTTTTGTGCCAATATACTATGAAAATAAAGACGAATACACCTTTTTTCTGGAGAACACCCATGAAACAATCAGAGATCGATTATTGGATCACCGCCATGCTCACGTCATACGAGAATGTCTCAGACCTGAACCTGACGGTTGGCAAGCCATTGCAGGTAGAGGCCGCTGGCGTGCTCATGCCGGTACAGGTACAGCCCCCGGTCCACCAGCTCACCCCTTTTCAGACCGAGGTCTTTGCCCTGAACCTGATTGGCAACAACAAACGACTTCTCTCTGACCTGCTGCATAGCGGTTCTTGTGATCTTTCTTACGCCCTTGGCGACAAAGCCCGCTTCCGGGTCAATATCTTCTCCCAGAAAGGCCTCTACTCGATTGTCCTGCGAAAACTGGAGACCGTCATCCCGACCATCGAAGGGATGAAATTTCCAGCAGTCTTCCATAAAATTGCCAGCGAACGCAACGGCCTTGTCCTCTTTACCGGAGCCACGGGCAGCGGCAAGACCACCTCACTTGCCGCCCTGCTGCACGAGATCAACCATAAGCGTCAGGTGCAGGTGGTCACCCTGGAAGACCCCATTGAATATGTTCACCAACACGACAAGGCCACTTTCAATCAGCGGGAGCTGGGTAAAGACTTTGACACCTTTGCCTCAGGCATACGAGCGGCCCTGCGCCAAGCCCCCAAGGTCATTCTGGTGGGTGAGATGCGTGACCGGGAAACCTTGGAAACCGCCATTTCCGCTGCCGAGACCGGACATCTTGTCTTCTCGACCCTGCACACCATTGACGCCGGCCAGGCCATCAACCGTATCCTCGGTTTTTATGAGCTGGAAGAACAGCCCCAGGTCCGGAACCGCCTAGTTGACACCTTGCGCTGGATTGTCGGGCAACGGTTGTTGCCGAGGGTCACCGGAAGCCGGGTGGCCGCCATCGAGATTCTTTGCACCAGTCTGCGGGTCAAGGATCTGATTCTCAACGGCGAGCGAGAGGAAAAAACATTTTATAAGGTTCTTGAAGCCGGATCCGCTGTCGGCATGCGCACCTTTGATCAACATATCATTGAACTCTACGACCAGGGCATCATCTCCGAGAAAACCGCCATGTCCTACTGCACCCAACGCACTGAGGTCGCAAGAAAGCTCGACACCCTCAAAGCCACGCGCGGTGAGGCCACCTCCACCCTCTCCGGCCTTGCCATGGAAGAAGAGGAACAAGATCGCCGCTGGTAATATGGATAGGCTGAAGACTGAAGTATATCCATTATCACACATTATTTATTCCTCAAAACCTTCAGCCTTCAGTCTATCTACCTGAGCAGTTACGCCTCTCAATAACCTAAAAGATGAGACAACAGCCATGACAACACACTGCCCCCATTGCCAAAAAAAACTCCAGCTCAGCCCTAAGATTGAAGATGGTCTCAAGGCGCTCAGCACAGGAAAATCCCTCCGCATTAACTGTCCTCAATGCAGTGGCGCAATCCTGCTTAATGCCAGCATGCTGAAGACCCCGCAAACGTCAACTAAAACAACAAATTCGCCAATGCCATGCCCCACCAATCAACAGGTTATGCCACCACCACCACCTGATCTCTCCGGCCTGAACGATAATGTTTTTGAAGGCAAAACAATCATCGAAGACATCCCCAAGGTCCTCATTCTGATTCCAGACTCTCCCAGCTGCCGCCTGATAACAGAGGCCATGGAAACCCTGGGCTACCAAGCCTCTTTTGTCCAGTCTGCGGAAGACGCCATGGAAAAGATGCAGTTTATCAACTACGCCAGTGTTATTCTCCACTCTCATTATGAAGGTTCTCCCTTGGAAAACGGGGTCTTTCATCAGTTCATGCACGCCATGAGCATGAATAAACGCCGGTATATCTTTTACATCCTCATAGGCCCTGAGTTTCACACCCTGTATGGCCTGGAAGCCCTTGCCTGTTCGGCTAACCTTGTAGTAAGTGACAAGGATCTCCCGCAACTGGCCATTATTCTGCGCACGGCCATCCCGCAATACGAAGAAATGTTCAGGGCAATCATGCAGGAGATGAGTGTCTTGGGACGATAGCCTCAACATCAAAGTGATGGGATCAAGCCGCTTCACAAAATAACCACGCCATTTCATTCAATAGAAGGCATTAGAAGCCAGAACAGCTCCTCATAAAAAAATAAAAATGAACAATCGTTACAATGGCAGCGATGCCCAGAGCTTTATCACCTCCCATCCCCATTGTCAGCCGGAGCTGGCATTACGTGTATACACCTCACGACTGATCGGCCGGGAAGCATCTCTGGTCCTGCATGGCGGCGGCAACACCTCAGCCAAGGCCCAGGTGACCACCCTGCTTGGCGACCAGACAGACGTGCTGTTCATCAAGGGCAGCGGCTGGGACCTAGCAACCATTGAACCCCAGGGTTTTCCGGCACTCGATCTGAGTTACCTGCGCCGCCTGCGCACTCTGAAATCACTCAGCGACGAAGAGATGGTCAATCAGTTCAAGACCCATATGCTGGACAGCAGTGCCCCCAGCCCATCAATTGAAACCCTGGTGCACGCCTTTCTTCCCCACCGCTATATCGACCATACCCATGCCGATGCCATCGTCACCCTAACCAACATGGCTGACCCGGAAACACGGCTGCTGAAAATCCTTGGCAACAGGATAGCCATTCTTCCCTGGATCATGCCGGGTTTTCCGCTGGCGCAGGCGATTGCCAAGTGCTATGAAAATCGCCCTGATATCGAGGCCATTGTCCTGCGCAACCATGGGATCTTCACCTTCGCCGATAAAGCTGAGGTGGCATACAATCGGATGATCCACTACGTCACCCTGGCAGAAGAGTATCTTCAGGCCAGTCAACCGGCCAGCAAACCGCAGCCAGCAATAAGCACTGATTCAAAGCTCGACCCGGCCATGATCCTGCCCCTGCTGCGGGGAGCCCTGACCATTGATCCAGCAACCCCAGGTGCCACACCGCCATTTCTGCTACATGTCCGCAACAACGAGACCACCCAGTACTGCCTGGCTACCGACAATGCCCAGACAATTTTCACCACCGGGGTTCTCACCCCGGATCATGTGATCCGCACCAAAAATTATCCACTCTGGCTCGATCTACAGGGCCTTGATGAAGAACAGACGGCCCAGGCCATCTCTGCTGCCATGGCTGCTTATGAACAACGATATGCCCATTACTTTCACACCCAGGTCACAGCCAAACAGGTAACGCGCACCTGTCTTGACCTCAAACCACGGGTTATCCTGATTCCGGGGCTGGGCATTGTTACCGTCGGAGTCACGGAGAAAGCGGCCTCCATAGCCGCCGATATTGCCGAACATACCCTGCTGGCCAAGGAGCGCGGCGCGGCCATTGCCCCATACCAGGAACTGGCGCAAGAACATATCTTTGACATGGAGTACTGGAGTCTGGAACAGGCCAAATTGAAAAAAGGCAAATCCTTGCCGCTTTCCGGACGCAGCGCGTTGGTGACCGGCGGCGGCGGGGCCATTGCCTGCGGAATTGGCCGCAAACTCCTGGCCGCTGGCGCCAGGGTCTTTCTCTCCGACATTGACGAGAAGCGCCTGCAACAGGTCTGTGGACTACTGGCTCAAGAGTTTAATCCCTCTCTCATCAGCGGCATCACCATGGATGTGACCGACAGCGCCTCGGTGCGCCAGGGCTTGCAGGAGATCATCCTTGGCTGCGGCGGTCTCGATATCCTGGTGCCCAATGCCGGACTCGCCCATGTCGCCACCCTGGCCGACCTTGACGAAACCGCATTCAAAAAGGTGCTGGATGTCAATCTGCTCGGGGTCTTTCAGGTGATCAAGGCCGCCATTCCCATCTTCAAACGACAGGCACGGACTGGACACATCCCGGCCCAGATCATCATCAACAGTTCCAAAAATGTCTTTGCCCCCGGCGCCGCCTTTGGCGCCTACTCAGCCTCCAAGGCCGGAGCCCACCAGCTGGGCAAGATTGCCGCCCTGGAACTGGCCGAGATCGGCGCCCGGGTCAACATGATCAATGCCGACGGGATCTTCGATGATCACGGCATCTCGTCGGGGCTCTGGGATGTGGTGGGGCCTGACCGGATGCGCTCCCGCAATCTCGACCCTGAAGGGCTGAAAGCGTACTACCGGGACCGCAACCTCCTCAAGACCGAGGTCCTGGCCGACCATGTGGGCAACGGTGTGGTCTTTTTCGCCTCAGGCCTCACCCCCACCACCGGCGCCACCCTGCCCGTTGACGGCGGCGTGGCCAGCGCCTTTCCCCGCTGACCAACGCCTGAAAACACACACGTCCCTGCCTTATGCGGCAACGATACTCACATATCCTCCGAACAAAGATCATCCAGCGATAAACCATAGGCGAAATACAATCTCATAGCTGATAAGCTTCCCAGCCCAGCATCGCTTTTTTCCGGCTGCTACCCCAGCGATAATGATGGATCTCCCCTGATTTGCGGATCACCCGGTGACAGGGAATCAGATAGCCCACAGGATTGGCGGCAACCGCGCTGGCCACGGCCCGACAGGCGGTGGGATGACCCATAAGCGCGGCCAGTCCCTGATAACTGATCATGGCACCCATAGGGAGAGTAAGCAGCGCCTGCCAGACCCTGAGCTGAAAGGCCGTTCCCTTGAGCAGTAAGGAAAAGGGATTAAGGGGATCAACCCCGGCAGCCGTAAATATCTGCGCTGCCATACTCCTGCCATACTCCCCATCGTCGGCAATGATCGTTGCCTGCGGCCAGTTATGGCGCAGCTCTTCCAGATGCACCTGCCTTTTTCCTTCATCCACAAAAGAAAGATAACAAATCTCGCTGCCGATCATGGCCAGAAGACAATCACCAAATGGGCTGGGATACAAACCATATGTGATAGTCAGCCCCGAAGTCTTCACCTCGCTTCGCCTACCTGCCCCCTGTCCCTGTCCAAAGGGCAGCAACCGCAACTGACAACAGACCCAAAAAACAGGCTGGCCAGCTCCGGAAAGTCCTGGCTGCAGCGCACCCGCCGGCAGGCCTTTAGCCTCCAGCAACCTCTTCCTGATTCGGCTCAAGGTCAGGGATTGCATGAACCGGGTCAGTCCAACACCTGCCCACCGTGCAAACACTGTATCCAGGAGATCTCTGCTCACACCCACCCTGGCCGCAATTTCCTCCGCTCCTGAGTATTCCCACACCCTCTCATCAAAGGCATGAATGACCATTTCAATGGTTTGATAATCCGCACTGTTCTTCAACGTATTCTCAAAGCTCCCGTGGTTTTCCCTTTCCTTGCAGACAAAGATTATCAGCCATCCAGATGATGCGAGTTGTCTCTCGACATCTCATCGTTGACACTATCATAGTATTCGACACTGTTCTACCATTGTGCTCACTAACGAGAGCCACCGCAACCGATACTACGACCCTTTTTTATAGAAATTTCCTATTTTACATATCGTCATTATTCCAGTAATGAGTCTCTGCACTTTGAATCTGTTTTGTTTTCCATAAAAAAGAACAAGGAGGAAAAATCATGAGAAAAGGAATGGCGGTTCTGGCAGTTCTGGTGATCGGGCTGTTCAATATGGCAGCCCTGTTTGAAAATTTTAACTACGTCACAGCCGAGGATTTCATGCAGTGGCTTGATTCCGGCAAGGCCATGGTTCTTGTGGATATCCAGGTCAAAGATGAATTCTCGCTCCATCATTTTAAAGATTCCATTGAGACCAACTCCTTTCCGGTGGACACTGAAGAACAGCAGAAAATGATCGACCCTGCGGTCGCCGCAAGCAAAGCAGCCGGCACCGATGTGGTGGTGGTCTGCCCACGAGGTGGCGGCGGCGCCAAAAAATGTTACAATTATCTCAAGGCTCAGGGGATCCCGGAGACAAAACTTTTTATCCTTGAAGGCGGCATCGCCAAATGGCCCTACAAGGAAATGCTGGTGGGGCGTTGACAACAGTTTTCCCCTTCAATGAAGATACCTGAAACCAGTTTGTTTTGTGCCGATACCAAGATAAAAGGTGCCGTTTATCATCAGGCACAGGCCTTGCATCAGGGCTGCACCCGCTGCCAGGCGTGTGTCAGCCAGTGTGCGTTTCTGCAAAAAAACGGCACACCGGGTGACATTGCCGCCTCTCTGCTGGCTGGCGACTCGACGGTCGATCCCTTTGCCTGCAGCCTGTGCAATCTGTGCACAGCGGTCTGTCCTGCCCAGATTGCCCCCGAATCCTTGTTTCTGGAGATGCGCCGTCAGGTCATGGCCTGCGACAAACGCCCCAACAGGCGTTACGCCCCCATCCTCAACTACGAACGCCGCGGCAGCTCCCGGCTCTTTTCCTGGTACCACCTGCCGACCGGCTGTGATACCGTCTTTTTTCCGGGCTGCACCCTGCCCGGCACCAGACCCGAGACCACTTGGTCAATCTATCAGCAACTCAATGAGCAGATCCCGCATCTGGGCATGATCCTGGATTGCTGTCATAAACCCTCCCATGACCTTGGACGACAGGACTCTTTCCTGACCTGGTTCGAAGATATGCGAGACTGGCTGATCAGGCATGGCGTCCGTCATATTATTATCGCCTGCCCGAACTGTTATAAGGTTTTTCATGGGTACGGTCAGGGACTCACCGTTCAGACGGCCTGGGAGATCCTGGCCGGGAACGACATCGAGCCCATCTCTCCTGCCATTGCGCATGACCGGATTACCGTCCACGACCCCTGTCCCTTGCGTAACCACCAAGATGCCCATCAGGCAGTCCGGACAATCTTGTCCCGCCTGGGGATGAAGGTGCGGGAGATGCGACATTCCAGAAAGCACACTATCTGCTGTGGAGAAGGTGGATCGGTGGCCCTTGTCAACCCGGATATGGCCGGGAAATGGGGAGATATCCGCAAGATTGAAGCGGGCGATGATCTGGTTGTGACCTACTGCGCTGGATGTGCTGGCTTTCTGACCAGGGCTGGCATAAAAGTAGTCCATCTCGGCGATCTCCTGGTCAACCCTGCAAAGGCCCTGGCCGGGAAGGCAGCGGTGGCCGGAGCGCCCAGGACCTATCTCAACCGAATCAGGTTGAAAAGAAGACTGCAAAAGGCCATCAAGACTTGCCATGAAAAAATCCTGCCCAAAAAGATAGAATACAATTTATAATAAAAACCAAAAAGGAGAACATCGCGATGACAGTAAAACGAAATATCCTGATTATTTTTTCTCTCATATCCCTGCTTCTGGCCACTGCTGTGGCCAATGCCGAAAACAGTATTCCGGTTCTCACCACGACGGATCTCAAGCAGCTTCTAGACCAAAAGGGAAGTAATATTACTCTGGTTGACGCCCGTAATCATGAGGAATACCAAGAGGTTCACATCAAGAACGCCATCAATATCCCGGAAAAGAAATTCGCCGAAAACGCAGGGCTGTTACCTGCGGATAAGACGCGACAGATCGTTTTCTACTGCAACGGCATCAAATGCGGAAAAAGTAAAAAGGCCGCTCAGAAAGCCATAGATATGGGCTACGCCAATATTCAGATCTACGCCGATGGCATGCCGGTCTGGGAGGAAAAGGGGCTGCCCATTTACGCTGGCCCTGATTATGAAAAGAAGATAGAAACTACGAAAATTGCACCGAAGGATCTGCAGACCCTCATGGAGAGCAAGGCTGGCGAGGTAACCGTTGTCGATGTTCGCGACCTTTCAGAGTTCCAGGAAGGGCATATCCCCGGGGCTATCAACATCCCGGCGGCAGAATTTTCCTCCCAGTCAAACCAGCTTGACAAGGAAAAGACCATTGTCGTCACCTGCAACTCTGGAGGCCGTAGCTACAACGCGTACCGCAAGCTCATGAAGCTCGGCTATGAAAAAATAGCTCAGGCGATTTTCCAAGATTGGAAGGACCAGGGTCTGCCGGTCAAAACTATGGGCATCAAACCCGCAGGCGGCATAAGCATGCGTCACCGCACCCTCTCCATAGGCAAGATTGCCATATAAAAATTACAAAAAAGGACATCCCTGACCACTAACATCAGGGATGTCCTCCCGGTTATCCTACTTCACCCCCAGCACCACATACTGACTGCGGTTGCCGCTGCGGATCAGCAGGAGAATATTTTCCGTGTTACCGCTTTGCTGTACTGCCTGTTGCAGTTCCTTGAGATTATGCACCGGCTGCCGGTTGACCTCTTCGATCAGGCTGCCTGCCTGAATGCGGGCCAGGGCCGCCGGACTTCCAGGGGCAACTCCTGCAATGAGCACCCCTTGTCCCTGGGCGTAGCCAAACTGACGGGCCAGTTCAGCATTCAGCTCCTGGAGCGACAGGCCCATTTTCTGCAAGATCTGAGGTTGCTGCGGAGTTCCCGACTGGGTCATCATATCACCCGGCTGCTCCTCAACCTGAACAGTCAACTTCTGTTGCTTTTCATTGCGCACCAGAGTCAGATCAACCTTGGTTCCCGGAGGGGTCATGGCCACCTGGTTGCGCAGATCCGCCACATCCGCCACCGGTTTTCCCTCATAGAGAATAATCACATCACCCTGTTTGAGCCCGGCCTTGGCTGCCGGCGAATCCTTACTGACCTCGGTCACCAGGGCCCCGGATTTCTGGGTCATTTTGAAGGAACGGGCAAGCTCGCCATTCATATCCTGGATCCCAACCCCGATCCAGCTTCGGGTGACTTTCCCACTAGCCAGCAACTGACTTTTCACCGTCTTGGCCATATTGACCGGAATGGCAAAACCGATGCCCATATAGCCGCCGCTGCGGGAAAAAATTGCCGTATTGATCCCGATAACCTGGCCATGGATATTGAGCAGCGGCCCCCCTGAATTGCCGGGATTGATGGCCGCATCGGTCTGGATGAAATTTTCATACTCATTGATGCCCATGTGGTTCCGGCCCTTGGCGCTCACGACTCCCACCGTTACCGTGCGATCCAGGCCAAAAGGGCTGCCAATGGCAATAACCCATTCCCCAACCTCCAGTTGATCAGAATCACCCAGAGGAAGATAAGGAAATTTGTGGCCATCGCTGATCTTGATCAGGGCGACATCGGATTGCGGGTCGGTGCCGATCACCTTTCCCTCCAGCTCCTGCTCCCCTTCCAGGCGCACCGTGATCTTATCGGCATTTTCAACAACATGATTGTTGGTCAGGATATAGCCGTCCTCACTGATGAGAAACCCTGACCCTGCCGCCTGCGACTTAAATTGTTCCGGGGCTTGAGGCAAGGCTGGGTGTTTAAAGGATGGGCCAAAAAAGTGTTTGAAGATAGGATCATCAGAAGGATCGAACTGATTATCAGGGCTCATCCCCCCTTTTTTCTCAACCCGCACATGCACCACCGCCGGCCCTGCTTTCTTGACCACGGAAGAAAAGGCCTTGGCCGATTTATCAAGAAGTTGGATATTTTCATCCTCGACAGCCCTGCCGATGGCCGAGAACCAGGAAAGGCCAAGCAGAAAGACCAGGAAGAGGGAAAAAATCAAGGGTGAAATTCGTTGTCGCATTCCTCGGTTCATGATGATGTGTTCTCCTTGTACGAATGGTTAAAAAATTTTGTTACCTTCTCTTATATCTGCCATTGTCATGGCAATGGATTCAAAAAATGGGTTTGGAATCCAGCCGCTATGCCCGTTTTCATCTTGAATCAGGGTATAATCGTCGTGGCTTTTGATGATTCGGATCAGACGGCCTTCCTCGATGATACCCGTGCTTGCCGCCCCGGCAAAAGGAGAGATCAGCAGGGAAACCTTCGGGGTAATAATAACAGCCTGCTGCCAGCTCTGATACTGGAGCGCAATCCCAGCTGAACTGATACCAAGCAACAGCAGGCAGAGACCAGTCAGGAAATACGAAAGTCCGGTTGAAAGGGTAAAACGCCAGGTCGCAAGCTGGAGCAGGGACAGCGCGGCCAGCAGAATCGCTGTCAGCAAGGCCCACTGATTGAGTCCCAGCAAGGCGCCTGCCTGGTGAAAAAGTGAAATCTCCTCTTGAGAAAGCCCTTTCTCCTGGCGCAGGAGTTCAAGATTATGGCGGATATCAGCATCACCAGGGGCCAGGCGCAGGGCCCGCTCGTACCCCAGAACCGCCTTGCCGGTCTGGCCGTTTCGGGCATAGCTGTTGGCCAGATTATAGCACAGTGATGCCGAAAAACCCGCATGGGAAATCAATGCCTCATAGATCTGAATGGCCTTGCTCCAGTCACCGGCTTCATAGGCCTTGCCCGCCGCCAGAAAATCATCGTTGACAGTTCGTTCTCCAGCCGAGCAAGGGACGAACAGGGTGCAGGACATCACCAACAGCACCAGCGCCATGGCTGCTCTTTTCAGTTGCAGGCAGCCCTTCATCGCAGCTGCCTCAGCGCATGTTCCAGTTTTTCGACATACTCGGCCATCTCCTGACTGCTGAGAAGATGGCCAACATAGGCGCCGCTTTCAGCTGTGGCAAAAAGGATAATGAGTTCCGAATCAGGCGCCAGACGTTGACGGAGATCAGCAAGGGTAATGGCCGCCGGCCCTGTCTGCCAGAGGAGCCCCAACTGTTCCTGAAGAGTCCGGCGACAGATGGCAAGAAAATCCCGGTTGCTGCCCTGTTCCTGGTTCTTCCTGATCTCCCGCAACCTGAGCTCAAGAAGACGGACCATCTCCTGCTGTCGGCAAAGGACAGGATTACCGGCCAGCCGCCTGGCCCGAATCTTGAACAGGATCACCCCGACAAGCAGCAGAAACAAGGCCAGGAGGACCATCTGAAAACCGGTCTGGGTAATGAGCGGAATCAACCCCTGCTGGAGGGAGCCCATTTTCGAATGCAGGGGAGCCAAGGGGCTTGCAGCAGGCCGTCCTGACTGATCGCCGTTACTCTTCTGTGGCATCGTCTTCTCGATTCCCGCGGTATCAGACCGTCCTTGGCCGCCGCCGCTCCTGTCATCACCGGCGCTCTTGTTTTCACTTTTTTCCGAACCCTCTGTCTTGCTCGTGTGCAAGAGAATGGGATCACTGTGCAAGGTTTGATATTTCCCAGCCTCCGGATCAAAAAAACTGAAAGCAAGGGGCGGGATCGAAGTCTTGTCACCACTCCTGGCAATAATGGCCTGGTCAAAGACCTTGCTGCCTTGTCCCAGACTCACCCCCGGCGTAAATTTCGCAGAGGGCGGATAGCTCTTCCACCCCTCAGGCTGACTCAAAACCGGGGCCTCAACCCGATCAAAATTCCCGGCACCGGCAACGGTCATGGTCAGGGTAATCGGGTCGCCAGGCCCGACATCAGTCGGCTGGGCCTTTACCTGCAGCGCAAACTTGCCAATGGCCCCGCCAAAACCTGCCGGTTTTCCCTCTGCCGGCAAGGACAGCACCTGAAGCGTCATCTCCTTGCTGACGATCTGGATCTTTTTTTCCTGCACCCGCTGCTGATTAAAAAAATCGGCAAAAAGATCATTGCCAAAAAACGGGTCATCTCCCATGGGCGCGCCCCGGCGGCGGTTATCCGGGAGGAGCAGAGTGGCCTCGATGGCGACACTGACGTTGTGACTGCCCTCTTTAATACCGGACAAGGTGCCGGGCCAGGTAAGCACAGAATAAGGAACATTGTCGACCATCTCTTCAGTCTGCACCGGTTCCTGCTTGGACTCGGAGAGGACAAATCCGTCGCCATTCAAACGGGGCTGGGTATTGAGAGTAGCCCTGAGTCCCCTGCGGAAATAGGCCTTGATCTCGATGGGCAAGACCTCACCCGTATAACTTTCCTCTTTGACCGGACTGACCCGCAGAAAGGCCATCTGCTCCTTCTCCCCTACAGCCTGAGCTCCGCTCCGGGATGGCGGAGCAGCTCCTCCTTCCGGGTTTGGCAGGGAAGGGACACCGGCAGCAGCAGAAGTAACCTCAAAGCTAATGGGCTCGGTCAGCAGTCGCTTGCCGTCAACCGTTACGGCAATAGGGGGGATGGTAAAGGTTCCTGGCCGCAAGGCCTGAACCAGGAAAAAAGTTGCCACCGAAGAAGAAAGGGAGCCATTGATAATCTGATGCCGGCTGCTCCGTCCTCGCTGCTGGAAGTCAAGACCATCCACCCGCGGCAGTTCGGCAATGGTTCCGTCTGCATCATTGATGGTAATGGTCAGGGTCGCTGCTTGATCAACGGAAAAGCGCCGGGCGTCAAGAGATGCGGAAACCGACGGGGCGCCATGGGAGACAGTGGCAAGGCCCAGAATGGCCAAGGTCAGCAAAAGGGCCACACTGCGGACTTGGCTAAGAGTTATGATGAGTTGTGTACGTCTTACCAGTCTTTCCATTTTCCTTCTTTTCCAGCCTCTCCATTTTCTGTCTGGGGGACAAAATTCAGCCTGCCTTCCTCATCCTTGAGGCGATGCAAGAGCTGCCGGGCCTCGTCATTTGTCATCTTGCCGGACTGACGCCGCTCTTTATCCTGGCCCAGCGGAGCTGTCTGATCCGCGGCAGCATTCTTCTGTTGCGGCTTATCACTGCTGTCCTCAGCAGCTTGACCAGCCCCTGTCGGTTCCGACTGCTGATCCTTCCCGGCAGACTTGTCTGCTGGTTGCTCCTGGGAATCACCAGCCTGATCACCTGATTTTTTTTCTGGAGGGGAGGATTCATTCTGAGCGGCGAGATCCTTGCCCTGTTGCTGGCCCTGATCATCCTGTTTTTCCGGCTGCCCCTGCTTGTCTTCCTGGCCTTGCTGATCACCCGCCTGAGATTTGTCCTTTTGTTGTTCCGACTCTTTTTCCTGCTTCTCCTGGTCTTTTTTGTCCTGCTGTTGTTTGTCCTGGTTCTGCTTATCCTGCTGCTGTTTCTTCAACTCTTCTAACCTTCTGGTGACTAGATCCCGATTTTCCTTGCTGTCCTTGGCCTGCGGGTGCAGCTTGAGACTGCCCTCATAGGCATCAAGCGCCTGCTGCCACACCTTTGCCGCCTGCTGCGGCTCCTTCGGCAGAATCTCTTCCCCTTTTTTAAACAGGGCGTTGCCCAGATTATAATAAGTCTGTTCCTGCAGACCAAGGTCTTCACTCTTGAGGGCCTCAGTAAACGAGGTAATGGCATCATCAAACAGATTATTTTTATAGGCAGCCGCCCCGGAATTATAATGCAACCTGGGATCATCGGGATTTTTTTTCAGGGCCTCAATATAAAATTTCGAGGCCGCCAGAAATTCCCCGTCAGCAAAGGCTTTTTCTCCTTTTGAGGCAGAGGCCGGATCAACGCCTGCCAGGGTGATCAACCCGATCAGGACCACAATCTTCCGGCTCATCCCCCTGCGCCCCACGGTCTTTATAAATGGTAGATGCAAAGAGCGTTCCGATTTACGACCGCTGATGATAAATTCCACCATAAGCAGCAGGATAGCCGCGCCCAATGGCCAACTAAAGCGCTCCAGGGGTTCTGCATGCTGTTTTTCAGCCAGTTCTTTTTTAGGGATGAGGGAGAGTTTCTGCTGGTAAATACGATCCAGCCCCGCGCCATTTTTACCCAACGGCACGTACATTCCGCCTGCAGCCTCGGCTATGGCAGTGAGAGCTTTTTCATCCAGCCGTGAAGTAATAAATTTACCGGACTCATCCTTGACAAACTGGCCCGGGTCGCTGGCTGACAAAGGGATCAGTTCCCCTGTGGTGGTGCCAACGCCCACCGTGAAGATGGTCATGCCATTGCGGGCAGCCTTGGTGGCCGCCGCCAGGGCGTCACCTTCCAGATTTTCCCCATCAGTGAGCAGGATCAGGATTTTGTGATTGGCATTACCCGAAAGAGAAGATTCAGCCACGGCGATAGCCTTGGCCAGATCGGTCCCGCCCCTGGGGATACTAGCGGTGTTCATGGTGGCCAGTGTCTCCTCAAAGGCGCTGTAATCGATGGTCAACGGACACATGAGAAAGGCCGATCCGGCAAAGGGCAGCAACCCCACCCGATCCCCTTCTAGTTGGCCCACAAAATCGATGATGGCAAGCTTGGCCCGCTCCAGCCGGTTGGGACGGATATCCTCGGTCAGCATACTTTTAGAGGTATCCAGGGCAAAAAGGATGTCAATGCCCTTGCGTTTGACCTCCACCAGTTTGAATCCATATTGCGGCCGGGCCAGGGCCAGAAAACAGCAGAACAGGGCCAGCAGCCACAACCCTTTTTTCAGGAGCCGCCGCCGGGGAGAGACATTGCGGGTCAGACGACCGAGCAGATGGGCGGCAGCAAAGCGCTCCATCTGGGCCTGTCGCTGCTGTTCCCACCTGCGCAGATAAAAGATGATTCCAAGACAGAGCGTCAGACCGGCCAGAATCCAGTAGGGTTGGGCAAAGTGTATCACTTGGTTCATGCAAAGTTGAAGGTTAAAAAAACCTTAGAATCCGTAAATGAAATGAGCAAGGCCTTTTTTGCTCATTTCATTTACGGATTCTTATGCCGCTTCAAAGAAACAGCCAATCTTTAACGGCTGTTTCTTTGAGTGGCGTCTTGCCGATAACAACATACAAGGAGCCGTTACGAAAAGTCGGATTAATTGAGTTAGTTACAAGCTTATTAACAGCCTTCTACTCACGGCAGCCGCCTCCGGCTTCCCAGCAGCTCAAACCCGAGAAAAATCAGGGCCGCGCCCACAATCCAGGGAAAAAGCTCCTGATAATGCTCAAATTTTTTAATGGTCCTGGTCGTGGTCTCCATACTATTGATCTCGGCATAAATCTTTTCAAGGGACGGGGTATCGGTTGCCCGGAAATAACGCGCTCCAGTCATTGCTGCCACCTTCCCCAGGGTCTCGTCATCAATATCCACCTTCGCCCGCATCAATCGTTTCCGGCCAAAGGAATCGACCACCGGCATCGGGGCCTCACCTTTGGTGCCGGCGCCAATGGTATAAACCTTTATTCCCAGTGTTTCCGCGGCCTCGGCCGCCACCAGCGGCGGCACGGCGCCGGCGTTATTCATGCCGTCGGTGAGCAGGATAAGGATGCGCGATTTCGCCTTCGGATCTTGCAGCCGGTTCACCCCAACACCAATGGCCGATCCGATAGCAGTCCCATCCTCCATCATGCCGATGGCAAGTGAACCCAGCCGCTGCAGCAGCCAGTCATGATCAAGGGTCAGAGGGCTGACCATGTAGGGCCTGCCACTGAAGGCCAGCAGGCCGATCCGGTCATTGGGCCGCTGGTCGACAAATTGCCGGATCACGGATTTAACCACATCCAGCCGGTTGGCAGGTTTACCTTGCAGGGTAAAATCAAGCGCCTCCATGGAGCCGGAGACATCCACCGCCAGCAGGATATCAATGCCACTGGCCTCGATCTCGGTAGTGGTATTGCCCAGTTGCGGCCGGGCAAAGGCCAGGATCAGCAGGGCAAGAGTCAGGAGTCTGAGGGCTGCCAGCAGACGGCCAGGCCGGGCCTTGCGGCCCTCGGCCAGAAAGGTGACCAGGGATATAGTGGAAAAGACCAGGGCCGGGGCCGCCCCTCTTTTACCTCTGACGAGCGCCAGAAGGGGTAGCAGGGCCAGCAGCCATAACAGTTGCGGATAGAGAAAACGCATCATCCTTTTCCTTGTTCATCTACGGGCTGAACAGTGGCCTCAATAAAACCCTGCACCGCCTGTTCCATGGCCTCCATTTCCTGCTGGTCAGGGACGCAATGGGCAAACTTGGCCATATCGCACTGCTCCAGACACTCCCGCAGATGATCGCGGTGTTCTGCCATGCTGCCTATGGCCTGAGGATTACTGACAAGACCTGCAAAAAATTCCCGGGTGGTCTGGCGGGTAGAGGGAATCAGGAACCTGGCCTCGACATACCGGCGCAGGACCTCAGAGAGTTGTGCGGCATAGATCAACGCCTGCCCGGGGTTCATCATCGGTCGCAAACGGGCAAGTTCGATCAGGGCGATTTCATGGGGGCCAGGCGGTTTCCGGACTTTCTTCCGTCGTTTCCAGAGGTACAGCAACAGCCAGGAAAGCAACACGACCGCAAGGCCGATCAGGAACCAGACCAGCACACCCAATGAATCGGGCAACGCCACCGGCCCACGGATATCATGGAACGTGTCGGTTGCAGGCGCCATATTCCGGGCCATGGGGCTGGCTTGCCCCTGTTGCAGGTCAGGGACGAGCTTCAGGGGAGGATTGGCTGCCGCGCAGATGCCAGGAGTGGCGATGCGCCCCAAGCCAAGAATCAGCGCCAGCAACAGACAGAAAATTCGTTCTCTCATCTCTGCCTCCTTTGCCTGGCCTTGAAAAAGTTGAGCAGGGCCGGGAGATAGGGCTGATCGGTGGACAGGTCAAGCAGATCCAGGCCGGCAAAGCGGATGGCGCGATGCAGCCTTTTCTGCTGGCTGGCCGCAAGCTCGGCATAGCCCCGGCGGATAGCAGGATCAGAGGTGTTCACCTCCACCTGGGCGCCACTCTCGGCATCTTCAAGGGTCAGCCAGCCCACATCCGGGAGTTGATGCTCCCGCGGATCGGAGACAATCATCGAGATCAGATCATGGCGCCGATTGGTGATCTGCAGCTTTGGCTGCAACCGGCTCAAGGCCTCGTCAAAGGCCCCGGGCAGACAGAAATCAGAGAGGAGAAAGGTGACACAGCGGCGTTTGGCCACCCGGTTGACAAAATCCAGGGGAAGAAGCAGATCCGTCTTTGTCCCCTGCGGCTGGAAAAACAGGATCTCACGGATCACCCGCAGGATATGGGAGCGCCCCTTTTTCGGCGGGACATACAACTCGACAAAGTCAGTGAACAGGATCAGCCCGACCTTGTCATTATTGCGCCGAGCGGAAAAGGCGAGGATAGAACCCAACTCCGCCATCATCTCCCGCTTGGAACCGGCGCCGGAACCAAAATCGCCGGAGCTGCTGACATCAATGATCAGCATGATGGTCAACTCCCGCTCTTCCGTGAATTTCTTGATATGGGGGATACCGGTTCGGGCGGTCACGTTCCAGTCAATGGCCCGGATATCATCACCAGGCACATACTCCCGCACCTCATCAAAATTCATACCCCGGCCCTTGAAAACCGAATGGTAGTTTCCGGCGAGAGAGTCATTGACCAAGCGGCTGGTTCGCACCTCCACCTGTCTGACTTTTTTCAAAATTTCTTTGGTGATCTGGCTTTCCATGGCAACAATGGACAAATTAATTTTCAAGCATCAACGAAACGGGAATGGCTAAGCGAAAAGGCCCAAAGACAAGGCGCGCCCATCCTGAGGAATGAGGCGTACTGTTGGGTACGCCGCAGTGACGAAGGAGGGAGCGCAACGCAGTATTTGGGCCTTTGCGCGACGCCATTCAAGGAACCGGCACCGTATCCAGTATCTTTCGAATGATCTCTTCACTGGTAATCCCCTCAGCCTCCGCCTCGTAGCTGATCCGCAGCCGGTGCCGCATCACATCCATGGCCGCCGATTTCACGTCATCAGGGGTCACATAGCCGCGACCCGCCAGAAAGGCCAGGGCCCGGGAGACGGCCTTCAGATTGATAGTGGCCCGGGGAGAAACGCCGGTCTCGATATAGTCATGCAGGTCAAGCTGGAAACTCTTCGGGTCGCGAGTGGCAAAGACCAGAGAGATGATATAGTCCTTGATCTTGTCATCCATGTAGATAGTATCAACCACCTGACGGGAGGCGAAGATATCCGCCGGATGGGCAACCGGATTGACCTGAATCGCCGAATCGGTATGATTAACCGCATCAAGGATCAGCCGCTCCTGGATCCTGCTGGGATAATCGACCACCACCTTGAGCATGAAACGGTCGATCTGGGCCTCGGGCAGGGGATAGGTACCCTCCTGTTCGATGGGGTTCTGGGTGGCCAGCACCAGAAAGAGTTCCGGCAGCTTGAAGGTGGAATCGCCGATGGTCACCTGTCTCTCCTGCATGGCCTCAAGGAGTGCGGATTGGACCTTGGCCGGGGCCCGGTTGATCTCATCAGCCAGAATCAAAGAAGAGAAGATCGGCCCCTTTTTTATCTCAAAAGAGGTGTCTTTCGGGTTGTAGATCTGGGTGCCGAGGATATCGGCCGGCAGCATGTCCGGGGTAAACTGAATCCGCCGGAAGTCACTGTGCACGGCCATGGCCAGGGTCTTGACCGCCAGGGTCTTGGCCAGGCCCGGCAGTCCTTCCAGCAGGATATGGCCGCCGGTGAGCAGCCCCACCAGCAGCCGCTCAACCAGGTGTTCCTGGCCGATGATCACCTTGGCCATCTCCTGGCGCAGGAGCCCCAGCCAGGCAGAACTGTATCGAACCTTGTCGTTGATGGCCTGGATGGAGGTGAAGGTATCCTCTTGCTGGTGCGGAACGGGCGAAGATGGTGACAGAGGAGGGAAAAGTGAAGGATTGGTCTGAGTGGTCATGGAAACTCCATTCTTGAAAAGAAAAATAACCCGGCAGCCAGTCTTCAACCATCAATGAACAACTTGACACTGCCGCTTGGTACGGAATTTATATAATCATTCCGATTTCAACTGGCAACGTACTCTGTGCTGAGAACAATGGACAAATATATTTGCTTCATGTTTCGTTTTTAATAGATAATGATTACAGAATGATTATTGAAATGGTATAATACTCTATTCTGAGTTCAAGAGGTCTATGGAAAAAGAACGCTATCTAAGAGAGTTGTATACAAGAAATCCGCCTGGCTCCTTAGACAAGCTGAAAAATAAGGTGGTAGGCATTGCCGGTGCCGGGGGACTGGGATCAAATATCGCGATCAGCCTGCTTCGTGCCGGGGTCCAGCGATTCATCATTGCTGATTATGACCGGGTGGAACTAAGCAATCTCAATCGGCAATATTATTTCCTTGATCAAGTAGGGATGAAAAAAACAGCAGCCCTGCATCAGAACCTGCTGCGCATCAATCCCCATGTCCAGGCAACATTGCATGACACCCGGATCACGGCTGACAATCTGACCGATATCTTTACGGAGGCCCATCTCCTGATTGAGGCCTTTGATGACCCCGAGATGAAGGCCATGGCTGCGAACCGCTGGCTGCAATCTTTTCCGGATCGCTTTATTATTACCGGTTCAGGAATTTCCGGGTACGGCATGATGAGCACCCTTGGCACCACCGTCTACGGCAAACTGATTATTTGCGGCGACCAGAAGACTCAATACACCAAAGAGATTGGCCTGACCGCCCCACGCATAGGGCTTGTCGCCCAGATGCAGGCCAATGCCGCCCTGGAAATTCTCCTGGATGGCACAATAACCTGTTGATCGCGGGGAACATCCCTGACAATCAACCTGATCCAAAGTGATTATGAACAAGCAAAATCTGTCTCCAGTTACATTTTTCTGCAATCGCTATCTGGTCTTTTTCTGCTTTCTTCTGGCCTATTCCTTTGTACTGTCTTTATGGGGAGGCCTGCCACCCCTCTGGTCCAGTCTGCGCCTGGAGGCCCCGTTACTCCTGTATTGCTATTTTCTCTGTAACTATCTGCTGAAAAAATCACGCTGGCAACCCTGGCTGGCCGCCCTGCCACTGGTTCTCGCCTATACCATTGCCGACATCTATCATATGGCATACGGCCGCTTTGGTCGGATAGTGGAAGTTGGTGAGATCCCTGAGCTTCTTGAGGTTTTGCCTTTTCGTTATGTCGCCCTGATTGGTCTTGTTGGCACCATTTCCTTTCTGGTCCTGATTGTCTCTCTGGACTGGAGACATTGGCGTCGAGGTCTGATTGCATCCTTGCCGGCACTGGCGCTGATCTTTGTCGTTGAACTTGCTCCCGGCAGCTTCCTGACCGCGTTCCAGATCCTGGGTAAAGATGTAGTGGAGTGGTCAGATGCTCTCAGCGTCGACAATAATGGGCGATTCACCATGGTGGCCTACTTTGAGGCCCTGCGTAAAAATTCTATTCAGAAAACCCTGGCCTTCCGCCAAAAACATGAATTTATCGACCAGATGGCCGCGCTGTCTCAACAGATCAAGGCGTCAGCCAAGAACCGGAACGTGCATCTGGTCGTTCTCGAAAGCTTTCTGGATCCAAAGCTCTTTTCCGGTCTGAAGTTTTCTCAACCCCCGACCGCCCCGGCCTTCACCAAATTGATCGGCAAGACAGACACCTATTCCATCTCCCCTGTTTTTGGCGGCGGCACAGCCCAGGCCGAATTTGAGGTTCTCTGTGGAGTGCCCGCCTTCAGGGCCCTCTCCGGGGTTGAATTTACTGTTTTTACCGGGGTCAAGACATCCTGCCTGCCATCCGTCCTCGACGATGCCGGGTACCACACTATGGCCTCCAACGCCTCTAAACCCAATTTTTTTAATGCTATTCCGGCCTACAAGGGAACAGGTTTTCAAAATATCTTTTTTCCCAAAGAAAATGCCCCCGATATGGATACCTATCTGAGCGCTGGCGACGTCAAAAAGGAATGGTATATGTTTGACGGAAAGTTGTTCAACCAGAATCTGGCGTATGTCGGTCAATATCTCAAGGATCATCCGGGGCAGCCACTGTTCAATTATGTTATGAGTATTTACGGCCACACCCCCCATTACATGGATGAAGCCATCCGTCCCAAATTCATCAAACTCCTGTCTAAACAGAAGGATGAGCAGCTTGAGGGGGCCGTCAACCAGCATTATTACCGCACCGAGGCAATCGCCCAATATGTCCAGGGCCTGCTGAAGATTGATCCGCACAGCATTATCATCCTGGTCAGCGATCATGTCCCGCCCCTGTCTTGTGGCCCGGATACCTATAAAAAATTCCAATACATGAAAAACATTGACAACAGTGTCTACTACAATCGCATTGTTATTATCGAAAATGGTAAGACCATGCAATACGACACTATTCACCATTATGACGTGCCCAAGCTTATTGCCAATTATCTGACCGATGGTGTCTATTGCCGCAACAAGCAATGCAGTTTCATAAAAAAGACCATCGCCGACCAATCCCCCACCAATAGTCAGGATGACTACATGACGATCATGGCCCATGCCACTATGTAAAGAACTCAAGGCCAGTCTTCAAAGAAATGGCTAAGCGAAAAAGACCAAAGACAAGGCGCACAAATCGTGAGGAATGAGGGCCGCTCTTTAACCATCCATGGAGCGAGCGGCACTGGGGCGTCCATGCCCTGCGCGTACAATCGGTACACCGCAATGACGAAGGATGCAGCGCAACGCAGTATTTGGGCTTTTTGCGACGCCATCACAAATACATACCAGGAGTAAACAACAGATGGGCAAACAGATGGTCATGTCGGTCATGTCCAAGGATCGGCCAGGCATTGTCGCCGATATCACCGGCGTCATTTATCAATTGCAGGGGGATCTGGCGGATCTGAACCAGTCCGTCCTCTTTGATTATTTTACCATGATCCTCATTGCTACCTTTGATGACGCGGTAACCCCCGAGGATGTGGTGGCTGGTTTTTCCCATATCCAGTCTGAAACCAAACTGGAGGTAGTGGTCAAAGAGATGGACACCCCCATGGAGGTCGCCAAGGCCAAGAGGCTAAAAGAAACCTATGTCTTGACCGCCCAGGGAAAAAACAAAAGTGGCCTGGTGCACCGGATTGGTCTCTTTTGCTATCAACATGGAATCAATATCCTCGATCTTGCCACCACCCTCAGTGGTGATCAGTACACCATGATCCTGCAACTTGATCTCAGCCAGGTAAAATCGGTGGACACGATCCGCACCAGCCTTACCGGTTATGCCGAAGAAAGCGGCCTGACCGTCGTTCTCCAGCATGAAGATATCTTCAAAGCCACCAGCGAGATCAGTCTGTTTTAATTCTGTTGTCCCCCCTTGTGTTGATGTTTTTCTTCTAAAAATCTGGAGTAAGACCATTATGTTACGATCAGACCATATTCTTGCAACCGTTGAGATGATTCAAAAGGAAAATCTTGATGTACGCGCTGTGACCATGGGCATCAATCTTCTCGACTGCCGGGGTGGTGATGTCCGGGAGACCTGTCGCCGGGTGGAAGAAAAGATCGGCACGGTGGCTGCTCATTTTGTGGCCACCTGCGATCAGGTAAGTAAAAAATATGGAATTCCGGTGGTCAATAAACGGATATCAGTCACCCCCATTGCCTTTGTCGGGGCCGGTTTTGATCGCCATGGATTTGTGGAGCTGGCCCTGGCCCTTGACCGTGCCGCCGCAGCCGTCGGCGTCGATATCCTCGGCGGATTCTCGGCCCAGGTCGAAAAAGGGATGACGGCCACCGACCGGGAATATATCGCCTCCATCCCCGAAGCCCTGGCCCGGACGGAAAAGATCTGCGCCTCCATCAATATTGCCAGCAGCCAGAAGGGAATCAACATGGACGCCCTGGCCCTGATCGGGCAAACAGTCAAGGCCCTGGCCGAAACTACCCGCGACCAGAATGGTTTCGGCGCCGCCAAATTTGTCGTCTTCTGTAATCAGCCGGGGGATAACCCCTTTATGGCCGGCGCCATCCATGGCCTGGAAGAGGCGGACCTGGTGCTCAACGTCGGCGTCAGCGGCCCAGGGGTCATTGCCCGAGCCCTGGAAAGACTGATTCACACCAAGGGACGGGAAAATCTCGGACTCGATGATATTGCCGAAGAGATCAAGCAGACCACCTTCCGGGTGACCCGCTGCGGCGAGCTGATCGGCCGCAAGGTTTCAGAGGAGATGGGGATTGAGTTTGGAGTGGTTGACCTGTCACTGGCCCCGACCCCAACCGTTGGCGACAGCGTCGGTGAGATCCTGCAGATCCTGGGCGTTGATGTGGTTGGCGCGCCCGGCTCCACCGCAATACTTGCCATGCTCAATGACGCGGTAAAAAAAGGCGGTATCTTTGCTAGCAAGGCTGTAGGTGGTCTGAGCGGCGCCTTTATTCCGGTGATGGAGGACGCGGTGCTGGCAGAGGCGGTTGGCAGCGGGGCGCTGTGTCTGGAAAAGCTGGAGGCCATGACCTGCGTCTGCTCGGTTGGACTCGACATGATCCCGGTTCCCGGCTCAGTGGATGCCGACACCATCTCGGCAATCATTGCCGATGAAATGGCCTTGGGGATGATCAACAACAAGACCACCGCCGTCCGCCTGATTCCTGTTCCCGGCAAAGAGGCCGGAGAACTCGTCAGTTTTGGCGGCCTCTTCGGGGCCAGCCCGATCATGCCGGTCCGCAATGTGGGCAAGTCCCACCGCTTCATCGCCTGGGGCGGCAGGATCCCCGCACCGCTGCACAGTTTCAAGAACTGATTGAGAACAATCCAGTTCAATTGAAGCAATATCTTTCAGGAATACTTGTGGGACGTCCCGCAAGATTGTATAGTTGCTGACCGAAATTAAATACTTTTTTCCAAAAAAACAAACAGGACACCATGCGCAAAGGTATCATACTGGCCGGCGGTTCCGGCACTAGGCTGCACCCCCTTACCCATTCCGTAAGCAAGCAGCTCATGCCGATCTATGACAAGCCGATGATCTATTATCCCCTCTCGACCCTGATGCTGACCGGGATCAGGGAAATCCTCATTATTACCACGCCGGCTGACAAGCCACTGTTTCAGAACCTGCTGGGGGACGGCAGCCAATGGGGGCTTGAGCTGAGTTATGCGGTGCAGCCCAGCCCGGACGGTCTGGCTCAGGCCTTTCTGATCGGGGAAGATTTTATTGGTGACAGCCCGGTCACCCTGATCCTGGGCGATAATATCTTTCACGCCGAAGGATTGTCCCACAAACTGCAACTCGTCAGTCAGCAGGAGCATGGGGCCACGGTCTTCGGCTATTATGTGCAACGACCTGAACGCTATGGCGTGGTGGTCTTTGACAAAGAAGGCAAGGTCATTGACCTGGAAGAAAAACCGGCTCAGCCCAAATCATTCTATGCCGTCACCGGTCTTTATTTTTATGACAATGAGGTGGTGGAGATTGCCAAGACCATCCGTCCCTCAGAACGTGGCGAACTGGAAATCACCGATGTCAACCGGGAATATCTCAAGCGCGGCGCCTTGCAGGTCGAGATCCTCAGCCGCGGCACGGCCTGGCTGGATACCGGCACTCACGCCTCACTCCTTGATGCCGCCAATTTTGTCCGAGTCATTGAGGATCGACAGGGACTGAAGATCGCCTGCCCGGAAGAGATCGCCTTCCGCATGGGATACATCAACCTCAAAGAGCTGGAGGCGCTGGCTACACCTTTATCCAAGAATGGCTATGGCGCCTATCTGCACTCTATCTGCCACATGGAGGGTCAGCCATGAAGGTGATCGAGACACCTCTCGCCAGACTGTTGATTATTGAGCCCACGATCTTTGGTGATGAACGGGGATTTTTTCTGGAGACCTGGTCGCAAAAACGCTATCAGGAGATGGGAATCAACGTTGATTTTGTCCAGGATAATCTTTCTTTTTCCCGACGCGGCGTCCTGCGCGGTCTGCATTTCCAGAACCCACAGGCCCAGGGAAAACTGGTGTATGTCCTCCAGGGCGAGGTCTTTGATGTAGCGGTCGACATCCGCCAAGGCTCCCCCACCTTTGGCCTTTGGCATGGGGTTATCCTCTCTGGTGAAAACAAACGCCAGTTCTGGGTACCGGCCGGATTTGCCCATGGTTTTTGTGTGACCAGCGAGAGCGCACTTTTTTGCTATAAATGTACGGAGTTATATGCCCAGCCACATGAAAAATCGATCCGTTGGGATGACCCAACTCTCGCCATTGACTGGCCGGTGACTGAACCGCAGGTCTCAGACAAAGATCGTCTGGCCCCGCTGCTGGCAGATATTGATCCTGCTCATCTTTATGATTTTCATGGTAAAAGATGACGAATAATTCTCCCATCCTGCTGACCGGAGCGGGTGGCCAGGTTGGGTATGAGCTGAACCGTCTCGCGGCAGAACAGGGATGCGCCCTGATTGGACTAACCCGCCAGCAGCTCGATATCGGGGACGCCGAGGCGGTTGAGCAGATCATGACCCAATTGCACCCCTCTCTTGTCATTAACGGCGCGGCCTACACCGCAGTGGATAAGGCCGAGCAGGAAGTAGAGGCTGCCATGCGGGCCAACCGGCAGGGCCCGGCTAATCTGGCTGCCACCTGCCAAAATCACCATATTCCTCTCATCCACCTCTCCACCGATTATGTCTTTGATGGCAATAAAACCGGGGCCTACCATGAAGAAGATCCGGTTGCCCCCACCGGGGTGTACGGCCTGAGCAAATGGGAGGGAGAAGAAGCGGTGCGCACCGGTCTGGCACACCATCTGATCATCCGGGTAAGCTGGGTCTTCGGGCCGCACGGCAACAACTTTGTCAAGACCATGCTCCGACTGGCCGCCGAGCGGGACGAGCTGCGGGTGGTTGCTGATCAACACGGATGCCCGACCAGTGCCACCCATATCGCCGACGCCCTGCTGACCTTGGCAGACAGGATCAGGCAAGGGATTGATATTGCCTGGGGCACCTATCATTTTTGCGGTATGCCGGAGACCACCTGGCACGGCTTTGCCGAAACAATCATCAAGGAAGCGGTAAAGTTAAACCTTCTTGATCACGCCATACCCGTGCATCCCATCACCACCAGCGACTACCCGACTCCCGCCCGACGTCCCCAGAATTCCGTCCTCGATTGTCGCAGGATTATGAAGACCTTTGATATGAAACTCCCCAGTTGGCAGGAAGGATTAACCACCATGCTGGCCCTGATAAAACAAGAAAAAAGGAAATAAAATGCTTTACCAGCCTGAAAAAATCCTGGTAACCGGAGGCGCTGGTTTTATCGGCGCCAATTTTGTTCATTTCTGGTTGAAGAATTACCCTGAAAGCCGGGTTGTGGTCCTTGATGCCCTGACCTATGCCGGCAACCGCGCCAACCTGCAATCTGTTGAAGGCCAGGGGAACTTTCGTTTTATCCATGGAGATATTCGGGATTATGACCTGATACTCAGCTTGTTGCGGGATGAACAGATTGACACCCTGGTCCATTTTGCCGCCGAATCCCATGTCGATCGCTCCATCCATGGCCCGGATGAATTTATCGATACCAATGTGATCGGCACACATGTCCTGCTGAAAGCGGCCAAGGCAGTATGGCTGGATGGCTCTCAGATACCCAAAGCACACCGGTTTCATCATGTCTCCACCGATGAGGTGTATGGCACCTTGCGACCGGACGCACCCCCCTTTACCGAGACCAACCAGTACGCGCCCAATTCTCCCTACGCCGCCTCCAAAGCCTCTTCCGATCATCTGGTGCGGGCCTATCATGAGACCTATGGCCTGCAGGTAACGACCAGTAACTGCTCCAATAATTACGGCCCTTATCAGTTCCCGGAAAAGCTCATCCCTCTGATCATCTCCAATATCCTGGATGGCCGCGCCCTACCCATCTACGGTGACGGGCTACAGATCCGCGACTGGCTCTATGTCGATGATCACAACCGGGGTATTGATCTGGTTATCCGTCAGGGGCAGCTGGGCGAGACCTATAATATCGGGGGCAATAACGAATGGACCAATATCGAGATCGTCAAATTGATCTGCAATCTCCTGGATGAAAAATTTGCCGGCAATGAAGCAATGAAGAAACGATTCCCCCAGGCCCCGCAGGTCTCAGGCGGCAAAGGTGAAGGATTGATCACCCATGTCAAGGACCGGCTGGGCCATGATCGCCGCTACGCCATCAATGCCGCCAAAATTACCACCGAACTTGGCTATTCTCCGATGGAGTCCTTTGAAACCGGGATTCGCAAGACCCTCGACTGGTATCTCGACAATGAAGGCTGGTGGCGGGCGGTAATGGATGGAAGTTACCGGCAGTGGGTGAAATTGAACTATGCCTAAGGACGCTTAGACTTCCGGCGATACCTTGCGCGCATACAGTACCGCACTGAAAAGGGAGAAGAGAAATCCTGTCTGGGCAATGATCAGATAAGATTCAGTGCACATGATGGTCAGGAAAAACAGGGGAAAGGCCAGACGGAGCCGCTCCCAGCCATCTGACAGAACAAAGGCCTGACGAATCTGGACCCCAAAAACACCCAGCAAGCCAGCAAACCCCAACAATCCCAATTGACAGAGAACAAAAATATACTGATTATGGGGATTGTCTGTTGCCACCATCTCTGGCGATTGCCTTACATTAACCTCAGCATAAGCCGACTGAAAATCACCTGTTCCCACTCCCAGCCATGGATTCTTTTTTATGATTTCCCAGGAATTCTGCCAGAAGAGCAACCGTAACCCCACAGAGGTGTTAGGATTACTTTTAAACTGGCGGACCTCGAGATATGCCTGATCTACCCGTCCATGAAAAACGGGACTGAACTGATATCCGGCGGTAAAAATAGCCGGAAGCAGAAAAGTAATGATCAGTCCAGCCCGCAGGATATGTTTTCTGAAAATCTGCAGAAAGAGCAGGAAAAGGAGGACAAAAAATACAACCTGCCCGATACGCCCTTCCGTTATAAACATATTAAATATCATAAGACAGGCCCACCCGCCCAACAGCCAGCGCAGCGTCCTGCTAACCTTGCCCCAGAACGCCTCATACAACAGGAGATAAATGGCCAAGGCCAGCAGAGGATTATAGATGACATGAAAGGTGCCAGGGGTGAGATGTTCTGTTGTCACATCCGCATAATGTAACAAACCAAACCAAGCCAGATAGGTCATAGTCATGGCAATGGTCATACCTGCCAGAAAAAATCCAACGTACACCCGGCGAAGATCCCAGCGAACAGCCGTCAAGAAAATAGGCAGTAACATCAGTTTCCAATATTTTCCCAGGACCGCAAGACCACTGGCCAGGTCTTGCGTCCAAAGCAGACCGATCACATACAGGGCCAGATATATCAGAACCGCCATAACAACCGGATTGGCGGTGATCACCCGTAACTTTTTCCGGTAGCCTCCTTCAACGAGCCAGACAGCAAACATCAAGAGAGCAAGTACTGAAAGGACAGAGGTAGAAAGCGGCAACGCCAATGCCAAAATGGCCAAAAGCCATGCATTCAGACGGCCAGCCTGCTGTTGAATGATTTTATAATTCATGATGTTCGTTTCGTAGCAAATACCATTGTAAAAAACAAGGGTTAAATCAGTAATTGATTCCTGATTTTCCAGCGCTCATTGCTACAACCTTATCTTTGATCTCCAAACCATGAACAAAGAACTATATGGCTCTGTCTTATTTTCAGTTAAACCGGAACATGAGCCAAGCAGGCGTTGAGCAAACGCATTGGTAGCTCATATTCCCAGAAACGGCGATTAAACCGGTAACAAAATTCACTAATATATTCATGTAAATATTTGTGA
>CAITDH010000087.1 GCA_903891045.1 uncultured Desulfobulbaceae bacterium
GCTCGTGGTTACCGAACAACCAGAAATTTAATCGCCATGATTTACCTCATAGGCGGAAAACTTAACTTTGGCTTACCCACCTAAAACAGCGAGGAGCCGAAAAAGTGTTTTCTATTGTCGGCTGGCCATGAATTATAGATTCACTTTTGAAATAGAAATGGAATTATCCTAAAAACGGCAATTGCCTCATAATGCAAAGCCGCTCCCCCTTATGTGTCCAACAGCCGTTTTCAGGTTTATTCACATTGTCATTTTGATTGAAAAGCAGATGAACAGGACTCGAATAATAGGATTGACAGAACGACAGAAAAACAAAGATATTATAGACAATCATTTCATGAAATCACATCATGGTCCTGGTAAAATTTTCTTTTCTTTTTTATAAACATCTGCATGAAGAGATGAGACTATGAAACAAAAGAATCTCATGACACGCCTCATGATCAATGCATTGGCAATACCCCTGACGCTGTGCGCTGCCCAGAGCCATGCCGGCAATGTTGGAGTCGACATTCACCTCGGGATTCCCGCACCACCAGTCGTCATGGTCCCGCGCCCAGCTTATCGCCAACCAGCACCGGCCTTCTCTTTTAATGAAACTCCGGAGTTCATCTACTCGCCATTCCTGAGATTTTCTATGGCCATAGGTTCACCCTACGATCTCTTCTACGACAACAACCATTACTACATCTTCTCCGAGGGATCCTGGCACAGATCCTCTCAACTCAATGGTCCATGGACCATTGTGAACTACCGTTCTCTCCCGCCGGATTTTCGCCGACACAAAATTGACAAGATCAGACAATATCGTGACAGAGAATATGATGTCTATCGCTATCATCGGCCAAACCATCCTGACCGACATTACTCTCCGCACCACGACAGGGATGACCATGACCGAGACTACAGGGATTATCGAGAAGAGAGAAGGCAGCACGAACACGAAGAGCACGATCGTTGATCGTTATCGCCGGTACCGGAAACGATCAATATCTTTTCCCCGTCACCAGGAAAAAGTCAGCAAAGCGCGCCTGGCAGCGGAAAAGGGAAGTTCCCGTTCAAGGGTCGAACGATACTGAAGGGCAAGGGCAGGAGAGCTTTTTCGCAGGGCCTCTAATTCCTCCTGCCATTTCGGCCCTTTCATGCAGATCACCGTTGTCCCTGGGCCGCACAAACGACTGACCATCCCTAAAAATTCGGCAATATCAGTAACGGCCCGACTGGTGATATGGGTAAAGACAGGGTTTGACGGCAGCAGGATCTCGTCCTCCACCCGGCAGGCCAACGCTTCCACCCCGGCAAGATTCAAGGTCCGGATAACATGACGCAGAAAGGAAACCCGTTTCAGGCGTGGTTCCAGTAAGGTCACAGTCAGATCAGGCCTTGCCGCCTTGCAGACAAGTCCAGGAAAACCGGCCCCAGTTCCCACGTCAAGCAGATGGGAACCAGAAACATCAAGGAGGGGAAGCAGGGTTAAAGAATCGAGGAAATGCTTCTCCAGAATCTCCGCATCGGGCGTTCCCTTGGCAATCAGGTTGATCTTCCTGCCCCAGCGCAAGAGCTCTGTGAAATAGACAAACAGCCGTTCCACCGCCGCGGCGTCAAGCGCAATTCCCAAAGAGTCGCACCCCTGCTGGAGCTGTTGCCGAAAATCAAAGGGTTGTTCCGTCACTTTTCGCCTACTCCTTCCCTTTTCCCTGCAACCGCTCAGTCACCGAGGCGGCATGGGCGGTCAACCCTTCGAGCGTGGCCAGCCTCCGGATATGATCCGCATCCTCTCTTAAGGCCTGCTCGGAATAACTGATGATCGAGCTCTTCTTCAAAAAGGTCTCCACGCCGAGGGCGGAAGAGAAACGGGCGGTGCCCATGGTGGGCAGGACATGATTGGGACCGGCCAGATAGTCGCCGGCGGCCTCCGGGGTATGATGGCCCAGAAAGATAGCCCCGGCATGACGGATTTTCGGCACCTGGGCCCAAGGGTCGCTGATCATCAGCTCCAGGTGCTCCACGGCGATGCTATTGGCCAGATCAATGGCCTCTTCCAGGGTATCGGCAATGAGGATCACCCCGCGATCAGTCAGGGATTTACGGGCAATCTCCTGCCGGGACAGACCCACCAGCTGCCTCTCCAGTTCAACCAAAATCTTTTGCGCCAGGGCCGCATCGGTGGTCACCACCATGGCCAGGGCCATGGGATCATGCTCCGCCTGGGCCAGCATATCAGCGGCCACATGACTGGCCTTGGCGCTTCTATCGGCAACAATCAGCACCTCGGACGGCCCGGCGATCATGTCAATCCGCACCCGGCCCGACACCTGGGACTTGGCCTCGGTCACAAACTGGTTGCCCGGCCCGACGATGACATCAACCGCCGGGATGGACTCGGTGCCATAGGCCAAGGCCGCAATCCCCCAGGCCGATCCCGCCTTGAAAATCTCGGTGATCCCGATCTCCTGGGCCGCCACCAGCAGATGGGGGCTGATCTTGCCCTCGCGATTGGGCGGAGTGAGCATCACCCGCCGGCCAACCCCGGCAATCCCAGCCGGGATCCCGTTCATCAGCACTGAAGAAACCAGAGGAGTCGAGCCACCCTGCCCGCCCGGCACATAGAGTCCGGCCGCATCCACAGGCCGCACCAACCGGCCGACGATGGTCCCGTTTTCCCTGGTCTGCATCCAGGAATCCTCCATCTCCCGTTCATGAAAGGTCTGCACCCGTTCAATGGCCAGGGCCAGGGTCTCAAGAAAGGGTTCATCCACCAGCTCATAAGCCTCAAGCATCTCGGCCAGGGAGACCTGCATATCCGCAAGAGCAAGGTCAGGGGCATCAAATTTTCTCGTATATTCGAGGACGGCGGCATCACCGCGCTGCCGCACTGCAACCAGGATCTCGGCAACAATCCCCCGGCAGGAATCATCCGCAGGCTGAAAGCGCTGAAGAAGGGAGGCAACAACCCGTTCTCCTTCCTCGGTATTGATTTTCACAGGTTTGATAGGCATGATAAACTCTTCCCCTTAAATTATTTTCAGTCACTTTTCCAGTTTTCCCTCATCCTTCCCCACATGGCAACAACAGAGGCTACTCAGATATTCATCCTTCCTTCCGTCCCCAGTGCACCCCGATGGTTCCCAGCATGAACCGTTGATAGCCGACATCCTCAAAACCAGCCTGAGTAAAGATCGCGGCCAGGGCTTCAGCGCTATGGAAGTCCATGGTCGAACCCGTCAGATAGGCATAGGCAGACTCATCTTTGGCGATAAACCGGCCGAGAAAGGGGATGCCGAAACGGAAATAGAAACGAACGAAGGGATACCACAGATTTTTCCGCGGTGGGGTGGTATCAAGACAGACCACCCGGCCACCGGGCTTCAAGACCCGGTGCACCTCTTTGAGCACGGCCAGGGCATCGTCAACATTTCTCAGCAGATAACCAAAGCTCACCGACTCAAAACTGTTATCGGCATAGGGCAGGAAATTGGAATCACAGGCCTGCCAGGAAATCCCCAGAGAAGCAAACCTCTTCCTCGCCTCCTTCAGCATATTCTGGGAGAAATCAGCGCCAATCACCCGGCACTCAGGATAGGTCATCCGTGTCAGGGCGGCAATATCGCCAGTACCCGTGGCCAGATCGAGCGCCCATCCCTTCCCCGGATTCCCGGCCTTCCTAACCACGAAACGCCGCCAGCGCTGATCCTGCCCCAGGGTCATCACCCGGTTCATCAGATCATAAGAGCCGGCAATAGCGTCAAACATCCTTTGCACACCAGGCCCTTTACTCACGATAGTGTTCCTGACCCATTTATTGAGGAATCCAAGTTAAGGGTACCTTGCAAAAGACACCCTTCAGAGCGCAAAAAGACAAAACCCCTTTGAAATGAAACATCTCAAAGGGGTTTTTCATATATGGCGGAGAAGGTGAGATTCGAACTCACGGTACTTGCGTACACACGCGTTCCAGGCGTGCACCTTAAACCACTCGGTCACCTCTCCATAACAAAAACACTCTAAGTCGTCGTTCAAAAATAACCCTGACATGAGAATATCCTGACCAACACAAGGAAGTTATATGTAAACGGTGGACTGAATTTTCGCAACTAAAAAGTCATTGTTCAACAAAAAATGGCACATCAACCCCGTTCCTGCCCTGACGTTCCTCATGCAGGGGGAAATGAGATACATTCTTTCAATCAGCAGTCGGCAGATACAGGTGACGGCGCAGAAAAAGCCAAAGGCCCAGGGAGAAAATGCCGGAGACAAGGGCGAGGATACCGATAAAACGGATCTTGTCCGGCCAGTTCAGGGACACTGCTGCCATGGCCAGGGCGCCGCAGAGAAAGTAGGAAAAGACCATGACCGAGGAGGCGGTGCCCGCGTCTTTCGGCGCCTGCTCCAGAATCAGATTATTAGAGGGCGGACGGCTCATTCCCAGAAAAAAGGTGATGATGCCCATGGGCAGGGCAAACCGCAGGGGGCCATCAATCAGGGGAATTAACAGGCCGATGCCACCGGCGATGACTCCCGTATAACCCCAGGTCACCATGCGCAGTGTGCCGATTTTCTTGCCGAAGCGCAGACAACTCATTGATCCGGCCATGAAACAGAAAGCGTTGGCCCCAAACAACAGGGAAAACCGGCTTTCTGAGAGTTGAAAGCCGGTGATGTAGATGCTGGCCGACCCGGCAATAAAGGCAAAGAGCGGGAGACCGGTCATCGCGTTGCACAGAACAAGCCCCAATAGTCGCCGGTTACGCAGCACCCGGCCATAACTCTGCCGGAGAACGGCAAAGATGCCTCCCTGAACTCCAACATGGCTCTCCGGGGTGAGGATAACCCCGGCCAGGGCGATCAAACCCATCAGTCCCTGCATGGCAAAGATCCAATGCCAGCTCCGGTGTTCGAGAATCAGGCTGCCGATCATGGGAGAGATCATGGGCGCCAGGGCCATGATGACCGAGATCTGGCTGAATACCCGTTCCCGTTGGCTGCCCGGCAAGCGGTCACGGGCCATGGCC
>CAITDH010000088.1 GCA_903891045.1 uncultured Desulfobulbaceae bacterium
ATATACCCCAGCCACCAACGAAACAAAAGAGCAGAAGCAGAGAATAAGAATAAATAGGTTGACACCTTCTGAATATCCTGGTACATACCTTCTTGTTTTTAAGATTATTTAAATTTCCTTTGGGGCTGTAGCTCAGCTGGGAGAGCGCTTGCATGGCATGCAAGAGGTCCGCGGTTCGATCCCGCGTAGCTCCACCATTACGACATTTTAGGCCAGTTTCGGGTTCATCCTGGAGCTGGCCTTTTTTGTTTCCAGCACCATCCAACACCGTCCACAATCGTCTTAAAATTCATTTATTTTCAGCAATATACGTCACGACAACACCATTCTACGCACATCAAAAAATCACCCCACTTTCTTCTTTCTTGTCTGATAAAGTTCATTAGCATCTATTGTAAGCCAATCATTTTGGGGGTATACTTGAAGGTGAAATACCCCCAAACCAAAACGGATACCCCCAAAAAGGAGGAAAGTCCCATGGCTAAAAGGATTACGCCGCTTACGGCTGCCAAGATCAGAACGGTTAAGACTACAGAGAAACCCCAAAAGCTTTTTGATGGAGGCGGCCTTTTTCTGCTGGTCACACCATCCGGAGGAAAGTTGTGGCGTTTCAAATATCGCTTTGAGGAAAAGAAAAGGTACTTGTTCTTGGCGCATCCCCTGACCTTGAGGTCAGTTGAGATAGCCTGGAGCGCACAGGTACGACTTTGTGGCAGGTTCAGAAAGCTTCTGGCACGCGGCAAAAACAGGAATACCGTAGTTACTGCAATCACAAGGGAGCTTTCCGCCTTTATGTGGGCTATCGCCCGTACAGCCATACCGGCAGGACAGAATTGATAACCGTAAATCAAAGAACACATTCACGCCAAGGAAGCACACAAACAACAGATATCTTAAAATTTCCCAGGCCAGAGACAGAGACGCGATCACGTTCAGGAGAACCCTCGACCAACCTATACGAATAAGGCGCAAGCCGAACTTCCGCTTTTAGAGAGAGGCAGCTCCGCGACGAAGCCAAGTCATGCGGTACCCAACCCGCGAATATCAGAGTGATCAAACGTCGCCACAAGATCCCGTCTCTGTCTGTGTCCTGGGATACAGACAAAACAGCAAACCCGGTAAAGCAACGGTAAGGACATTCTTTTTCTTATTGACAAGTAACAGCCTTATCAGGTTAACGCTATCACCTCTACCATTGTATTCATCGGGATCTTTTCTTTGCTTGACAAATTTGGTTCTTTTGTTGCTGCTGTTGTAGCCATCTTTGTCACAGTACGAATACGGATAGCAATTCGTGAACAAGCTAACCGCTTATTTCTTTTGAGAGGGAGGTGGGTTTTTTATTTCCCTGGCTGGAATTTTCAGTGGCATTAAAAAGACGACTTTCGATCAATTGACGGCACTGACCTGAAAAAAAGATGGACTGGAAACAGATTCAATGATATTTTCGAGCATGTCAAAAAACTAACTTTTTGTTAAGTGTTAAGTTTTAGGGGTCTTTTGGGGGGGGGGCTTCGTGTTTTTTGGCAAAAAACAAACTGAGCCTTTTTATGGTGTTACGCTAATTGTTCGAGCGAGCGTAGCGAAATTTTAGGCAAGTTATAGGATTCATCCTGCAACTTACCTTTTTTGACAGATTTCCTCTGAAAATTACGAACGCCCATTCAATCTATTATGCTTGAATTACGATTTATCCGAGAGAACCTGGAGCTTGTCAAGGAAAAGACCGCAAAACGGGGACTGAGCTTGGACAAATTGACTGATTTCGCGACAGTTGATCAGGAGAGACTCACTCTGCTCGCCGAGGTTGAGGCCCTGAAGAATAAACGCAATACGGTCTCAAAGGATATTGCCACGCTCAAAAAAGGCAGCCCCGAAGACAACGCCCAGGCTGAACCTATGGTCCTGGAGATGCGAAAGACCTCCGACCGGATCAAGGAGCTTGACGACCGATTGGCCGAGATCCAAGGCCGTCTTCAGGAAATTGTGATGGCCATCCCCAACCTGTGCAGTGATTCCGTACCTGTTGGCCAGAATGACAGCGACAATGTTGAGATCAGACAATGGGGGACGAAACCAACATTTTCCTTCCAGCCCAAACCACACTGGGAAGTGGGCGAGGCCCTGAAGATCATCGATTTTGAACGAGCAGCCAAGATCACCGGCGCCAGATTCGCCCTGCTCACCGGACTCGCCTCACGGCTTGAGCGCGCCCTGATCAACTTCATGCTCGACCTACATACCCAGAGACATGGCTATGAAGAGATTCTCCCGCCATTCCTGGTGAACTCAGCTTCCATGACCGCCACCGGCCAGCTGCCAAAATTTGAGGAAGATCTTTTTCGGATCAAGGGCTGGGACCTCTACCTGATTCCAACCGCCGAAGTCCCGGTTACCAACATCTTCCGCGATGAAACCCTGGAAGAGAACAACCTGCCCGTTAAATTTACCGCCTACACCCCCTGCTTCCGTTCTGAGGCTGGCTCCCATGGCCGCGATACCCGTGGACTGATCAGGCAGCACCAATTTGACAAGGTCGAACTGGTTAAATTTACTACCCCGGAAGATTCCGCCGCAGAGCTTGAATCACTCCTCGCTGATGCTGAAGAAGTTCTGCAACTTCTTGGTCTACACTACCGGGTGGTCAAACTTTGCAGTGGCGACCTGGGTTTTTCCGCCACCCAGACCTATGACATCGAGGTCTGGCTGCCAGGCCAGGAGACATATCGAGAGATCTCCTCCTGTTCCAACTTTCTTGACTTCCAGGCCAGGCGCGGCGGCATCCGCTACCGCCCGAACGGCCAGAAAAAAAGCCGGCTCGTCCACACCCTTAATGGCTCAGGACTGGCTGTGGGCCGTACCCTTCTGGCCATCCTGGAAAACTATCAGCAGGAAGATGGCTCAGTAACAATCCCTGAAGTCCTTGCCCCCTATTTTGAAAAAAGATTTTAGGGCTGTATATTTTATTTACAATCCATACTATTACAAATCCAAATCGTTCTCATCCAGATCATTAAATATCTTTTCGGGATTCCTGACATAACGGCTCAACACCCTGGTCAGCATATCGGGAAGGTCGTTTTTCTGCCGGGAACTCCGGTGCAACTGTTTGATCGTCTTTTCAAGACTGAGCACTTCACCAAGAAAGACATGCCGCAACACCAGAGAAACCAGACGGGTGATAGTGGTCAGATTAGAGATACGAGACTGAAGATGGTGATCTCGATCAAAGGCAGTTGAGGCAAAGATCTCAACCGGATTACCCTGAAGTTCACTTACTGAGACATACCAGGTGTTGAGCTCCCGATCTCGAGTACGGTAGCGGACAGCATCAAGAACCTCCGGCAGATCCAGTGGCGCTATGGCTGGGCACACCTGTTCGCCGCTATCGGCTTTATGCAGATCAGAACGGATCAAGGTGCAGATCTTCCGCAACAATTGTGGGTCTGTCTGTATAATCCGGGCGAGTTGCCCGCACGAATCACAGAATTCATTCCCTTGCATGTCCTGCAAAAGAGCCCGTTTACCACAGCCGTCACAAACCTCTTTATTTTCAGAAGATATCATCGCACCATTTTCCATCGGGAACAGTTGTTTGAATAAATGAATTGAGCTGATCGAGAAATTCTGTTCCTGAAATTTCCCGCGCCCCAAAACTTGCCAGATGCCCAGTCGTCATCTGACAATCTATAAGCTGATAATCTGCCAACTTCAACCTGTCAACCAACGCAACAAGGGCAACCTTGGAGCTATTGCGGACACGGGTGAACATCGATTCGCCGAAAAAAATACGCCCGAGGGCAATACCGTACAAACCACCTGCCAGGGTCTCACCCTGCCAGCATTCAACCGAATGGGCATATCCAAGATCATGCAACCGACAATAGGCTTTATACATCTCGTTGCCAATCCAGGTACCCTCTCCTATTTCCATACGAACCTGAGCACAGGAGGCCATAACCCTGGCAAAGGCCTGGTCAAATGTAACCGTAAACTGTTTTTTCCTGATATCTCGAACCAGTCTGCTGCTGATCCTGAAATCATTCAGAAAAAGAACCATCCTTGGATCGAGAAACCACCAAAGGATGGGATCTCCGGGAGAAAACCAGGGAAATATCCCTGATCGGTAGGCTGCCAGAATTCTGGCCGGCCGCAGATCTCCACCAAGAGCCAGAAGCCCGTTTTCATCGGCCGCTCCCGGCGGAGGAAAGATAATTTCGTCACTCAACCTGACAGGAGACATACCGTCATACGTCCTGACTTAAGGGAAGAGTGATAATAAATTCAGCACCCTGCCCATAAACACCTGTGGCGCTTATCATACCATGATGCCGTTCAACGATCTTCTTGCAGATGGACAGGCCAATCCCTGTCCCCTTAATTTTCTGCTGTGTATGCAACCGCTGGAAAACATTAAAGATCTTTTCCTGATATTCCGGCTTAAATCCTATACCGTTATCCTTTATGGAAATAGAGACATAGGTTTTTGCGTCACATTCCTCTGGTACCTGAATACGGGTAACCCGTATCTCAGGGACACGATCAGGATGCCGATATTTCAGACTGTTGCCAATAATATTCTGAAAAAGTTGCCGCATCTGCAATGGGTCTGCCATGATAACCCCCAGATCGTCCGTTACAATAATGGCATCGTTTTCTTCTATCTTAATAGCCAGGTCGTCAAGAACCTCCTGAATGATGCTGTTCAAATGCACCTGAGTAATGGGCTGAAAGTCCTTCTCAATCCTGGAATAAGAAAGCAGGCCGTTAATCAACATCTGCATACGATCTGCTGAATTAATAATCCGTCCAAGATAAGTCATTCCTTTTTCGGTAAGGGTCGTAAAAAATTTGTTTTGCAAACGCTGACTGAACGCCTGGATCAACATCAACGGCTCCTGCAGATCATGCGAGATCACATGCGAAAAATCCTGGAGTTCCTGGTTACGCAAGAGCAGTGCCTGAGCTGCCTCCGACAACTCCTTTTCCGCTTCCTTCCAACTGCTGATATCCCTTGACACCTCTATAACTCCAATCAGTTTACCGCTGGACGTACGAAAAGGGGTTGCGGTTACATAACAAGGGAAACTGCTGCCATCCACCCGGGTTTTTCTCGACTCGACCTCCACCCTTTCGGCGCCCGCAAGGATCCTGGTCAGAGGACATGCAGGAGAATGGCAAAGCCGCCCGGCAAATACCTCGAAACATTTACGCCCGATGATCGCCTCACCATGTCGACCGGTAAGGGCCATAAATGCCCGATTGGCACGAATGACGGTAAAGTTCCTGTCAATAATATGCATGCCATCAGGTGCAGTGTTAAATATTTGACTTAATTCATCATTAATTTCAACCAGAGATTTTTCCACTTGCTGCTGCACCTTAAACTTAGCATCAAGAAGGATATTTGCCCTCCTTAATTCGTCTGTGCGGCTGGCGACTCTGAATTCGAGCTCTTCCCTGATCTTGAGCAGCGCCTGTTCACTCTGTTTATGCTCTTCAATTTCCAGAAGAAGATGCTGATTCGTTACCAGCAATTGCTGGCTACGGGCATCCAATCGTCTGGCAAAAAATTGAATAACCAGCAGTCCCATGAATACCGCCATACAATGACTGATCAGCAGTGGCCAAATAGATCTATAAAAATGCATCGGCATGGAAATCGAGATCCCGCCCCGGATCTCACCCGAAATATAGTTATCATGACAGGAAAGACACGAATCCTTGACCTTCAGTGGCGCCATATAACGAAACATTTCTCCTTCCGGACTACTGACAAAGGTGCTCTGCTCCTTAATCCCCTTCTCAAAATCCTTGAGCCATGCCTCTTCCCAGGGCAAGGCCTTGTTTTCAGGGCGGATGGGGTCAAGACTGGTCAGATGAAACCGCACATTGCTCTGCTGATCGGCAATATCAGCAATTTGCCGAGTCATATAGGCGGGATTGATCCTGGTAAGCAGGCGGCCATCATTAGTGAGGATACTTTGCTGATCTTCCGGCAGATATGGGTTGAGAGGGTTTTTCTCATCGGTGAAGACAAAGATTCCCCCGTGCTCAGCATTCCAGGATCGCACCGCAACAATATGGGTCAAAAAGCCCCTGGCTGTTTCCAGGGCAATGGCATTTTTTTCACGGATAGCATTAGCTTGATTCCAGAGAAAAGAAAAAAGTACCGTGAAGGCCCAGATCACACTGGCAATAGCCCGATATTTTTTTATCGGCTGACTGATGGAGGTTGGAGTAGGCAAGTGATTACAGAACGAGAAAAATTAGGGACATCCGAATAAGCCATCACAACAAAATAACGTTATCACCTGCATGGAAAAAACGGGAAAAGAAACCGTAACACAAAAAACTTATCACAGGAGACAGGTCTTGTCACGAAGCTCCTGAAAAAAGACTTTTTCATTCTGCGAGTAATCAACAGGAACCTCGATCAGATGAAGACCTGGCTGTTTCAGGCATCCTGACAGCAACTGGGCAAGTTCTCCGGCACGATAAACACGATACCCGTTGGCCCCATAACTCTGCGCATAATGTATAAAATCAGGGTTCAAAAAGTCAAGGCCAAAGTCAGGAAGGCCCATCCCGCCCTGCTTCCATTTAATCATCCCGTAGCCATTGTCGCGCAGGATGATGACGACCAGATGCAGGTTGAGACGAATAGCAGTTTCCATCTCCTGAGAGTTCATCATAAAGCCGCCATCTCCACATACAGCCACAACCTGCCTCTCCGGATACAAGAGTTTGGCGGCAATGGCTACGGGAAGGCCGGCGCCCATTGAAGCCAGAGCATTATCGAGCAGCAGCGAATCTGGTTGGGTCGCCTTGAAATTGCGGGCAAACCAGATCTTGTACATGCCGTTATCGAGAGAGACAATACTGCTGTCAGCGACCGTACTGCGAATATCGCTGACGATCCGTTGCGGGGTTGCGGGAAATTGATCATGGCCTTGCGCACAATAGACATGGGTATTGATTTCTTTGTGGAGGCGCTGGAAATAATCATGGTCTGGACCAGATGGATTATGAACGAGTTGAAGCAACTGGGTAAGACTGGTGCCGATATCACCGATAACTTCATGCTGGGGAAAATAGACTTCATCAATATCAGCAGATGAATAGTTGACATGGATGACCTGCATCCCCCTTTGATTCATGAAAAATGGTGGTTTTTCAACAAGATCGTGACCGACATTGATAATTACATCGGCACGCTCAATGGCGCAATGCAGGTAATCATGACTGGAAAGGGCGGCCGTGCCCAGTGAATAGGGAGAGCGCTCATCAATAATCCCCTTGCCCATCTGGGTAGTAAAAAAGTAGATACCTGTTTTTTCAATAAGCTCTCTTGCCACCTGGCATACGTCAGGTCGTTTGGCCTCGGCCCCAAACAGAAACAGGGGATATTGCGCCTGATTGATGAGTTCAGCTGCTATGCCAAGGGAAACAGGATTGGCATGGGGTGGATACAGACGAGTCAGAGCAAAAGGCCGGTTCTCTGTTTCTTCCGCTGCAATATCCTCCGGCAGTTCCAGATGGACAGGACCGGGCTTCTCTGCGGTAGCGATTCTAAACATGTCACGGACCAGAGGCGGGATACTGCCAGCGGTCACAACCTGCTTGGTGAATTTGGTCAAAGGCCCCATCATTCGTACCACATCAAGGATCTGAAAGCGCCCCTGCTTACTTTTTTTTATTGGCTTCTGACCAGTGATAAAGAGAACAGGCATACCGCCAAGCAACGCGTAAGAAACGGCCGTAACGAAATTCGTCGCTCCCGGCCCAAGGGTCGAAAGGCAGACCCCGGGTCTACCAGTAAGCCTGCCATAAGTGGCCGCCATAAATCCCGCCGCCTGCTCATGACGGGTTAAAATCAAACGAATCGTGGATGTCCTCAGGGCCTCAAGAAAGACCAAATTCTCTTCACCAGGGATACCAAATATAGTGTCAACCCCTTCATTCTCAAGGCACCGCACCAGAAGTTCAGCTCCATTCATGATTCTTCCTCATAACTCTTTTGCTCATGCAAATAGTTACCATGGGCTCTTCGCTATTTTAGGTGGGTCAACTCAATTTAAGGGTACCTTGAAAAATTGTCTTTTTACCCAATCCCTACGTTGTTTAAAACAAAAAATTATCATCGGAATATTAGCTATATGCCTGCTGTGAATTTTTTCTCGCGCCTTGATCTTGAACAAAAATCCTGATTTTTCAAGAGACCCTTAATTAGA
>CAITDH010000089.1 GCA_903891045.1 uncultured Desulfobulbaceae bacterium
TATGCTATGACCGGCATAAGGAGCCGTAACGAAATTGCCAAGAATGTAATGGTTATTTCGTAACGGCTCCTAAATTATCTTCTTATTTTTTATAATACATCGGATGAAAAGAATTGAACAGAAATGAATCTAGAGAATAAAGCCATAATTGATACCTTGACCGGTTCGTTTCTGATCTCCACCCCCAGGATGCCTGATCCGCGTTTCAGCGAGCAGGTTTTGTATATCTGCGCCCATAGTCATGAGGGAACAATGGCCCTGGTGATCAACCGGCCGAATCCTTTTCTGACCCTGGATGAGATCCTGAGAGGCGCGAGCCTGCCGGTTCCTGAATCAATATTACCGTCTGTCTATAGCGGTGGCCCTGTGGAGCCTGATTCAGCCTGTATTCTTTTTAGCTCTGACTATCAGGCAGAGCATCAGCTGGCGGTCAGCGCCACGATCTCTCTGAGCCGTGAGGCCAGGCTTTTGGAAGATATCGCTAGGGGACAGGGGCCGGAAAAATATCTTTTTATCCTTGGTTATGCCGGCTGGGGGCCTGGCCAGTTGGAGCAGGAGCTGGTGGCGGAAGGCTGGCTGGTAGTGCCGGCGGATGATGCCCTGGTCTTTGATGTCCCTGATGAAGAAAAGTGGCAGCGGGCGGCGTTGCTATACGGAATTGATATCTCCACCTATGGCGATGTGGTGGGAAATGCCTGAACGTCTGAATAAAAGTTGCACATTACAGGGCCAAGAGGGCCGGCAGGGTAAAAATGGATGAAATGAAACAGATATTTGAGTGTCAGCGCTGTGGCTATTGCTGTCTGGGCAAAACAACCGTCTCGCTTGATGAGGATGACCGGTGGCGCATGGTTGCGGCCCTGGGCCTGAGTGAAGACGAGGTGCGAGAAAAATATTGGCGGGTGACGGGCAATGTCACCCAGATGAAAATTATAGATGGTCATTGTATCTTTTACGATAACGGCTGCACCGTCCATGGTGGACGACCCTGGCGTTGCGCGCAGTGGCCTTTGCATCCCTCTCTGCTCACCGATGAAAATAACTTTGTCACAATCAAGGAATCCTGTCCCGGCATGAATCAGCACATATCATATGAGGAGTTCTGTCGTATTCTCAGGTCGATTATGGAAGCGCAGGGGATTATCCATTGCTGAATAGGCGCCGATCATGAAGTTCGAGCTGCTTCTTCTTGGAAAGACTAAGGACTCGTATCTGGCAGAAGGGATTGCCGAGTTTACCAAACGGCTGCAGCACTACACCAAGGTCTCGGTGAAATGCATCCAGCATAAAAAAAAATCGCAGTGGAGTGAAGAGCAGGAGAAGGAAGAGGATGGCCGCCTGCTCCTCAGCCATGTCCCGGCCGGGGCCTTGAAGGTGGCCCTTGATTTTCGTGGCTGCCAGTTTACCTCGGAAGGTCTGGCTGATCTGATTGGCCAGTGGGAGCAGCAGGGGATCAAACAGGTGAGTCTGCTCATTGGCGGGCCCCTTGGTCACGCAAAAGAGCTGGTGGCGCAGGCCGACCTTCTGCTCTCTTTGTCGCAGATGACCTTTACCCATGATATGACCCGGCTTTTTCTTCTGGAACAGTTGTACCGCGCTTATACCATCAAGGCCGGAGAGAAGTATCATAAATAAGAGGATTAGGCTGAAGGCTGAAGACTGAAGGAAAAGCTGTGCCTTCAGCCTTCCAGTCTGGCGAACAGCCAGACGACCTTCAGTCTTCAGACTTGAGTCTGTTTGTCAGGTACACATCAAAGCGACTGTTTTTCATCTCGATGATATGCGATGGCCGTCTGGCACTCAGCTCGGGGGCACCTTTGGGGCGTTTGACCACTACCCGGTTGCCGGCAATTGTCAGGGCAGTTTCCAGCAGGGCGGCGGCGTCCTGGTCATCACCTACCAAGGAGCGGATGGTCCGCATCTCTTGTTTGTTGAGGGCGGATGTGTGGCGATGGGGGTACATGGGGTCGAGGTAGATGGTGGCGGGTTGTTCGGGCAGGCTGGCGATGACTTCTCGGGAGTTGCTGATGAGAAGCTGGAGCCGGCTTACGATATCTCTGGTGGCCGGATGGGCTGCAGCCCTTTGCAGGCCGTCGTTCAGCAGTGCCCCGATCACCGGAGAACGTTCGATCATGGTGACCTGGCAGCCAAGACTGGCCAGGATAAAGGCGTCAATGCCAAGTCCGGCGGTGGCATCGATAATGGTCGGCCGTATGCCTGGCTTCAGGCCTGCGGCCCGGGCCAGGGGCTGGTGGATGCCGCCACCATGGAGACGGCGGTATCCGGCGCTGCCATGGACAAAATCAGTGATCAGGGTTGTTGAGTAGCGTCCTGTCTCCGGGGCCAAGGTTTGCAGCTCCAGACCCTTTACGGTATAGACCAGCAGGAATTGAGGGGGGCTGCCTGCTGCGTCCTGGTTAAGTTGCAGGGCCTCAGCCAGGGCCAGGGCCTTGACCTGGAGCGCCTCGTCATCTGCCGGGATACAGGTTACAGTCAGAGAAAGGGCAGTTGCCGTTTGGTCGTGCTGGAGAGTCATTGAGGCCGTGAATGGTGAAGGTGAAAAAAAATCGTAGTTAAACCATTATTTAAATTATACACCAATTGAAGCTATGGAACCTGTAAAAAATCATAAGCCGGCGGTCGTGGCCATTATCCCGGCTCGGTATCTTTCCAATCGTTTTGAGGGAAAACCCCTGGCCCTGATTGCCGGCAAACCGATGATCCAGCATGTGGTGGAGCGGGCGCAACAGGTTGAGCTCCTGAGCCGTGTGGTGGTTGCCACCGATGACATGCGCATTGGCGAGTGCGTCGCCTCCTTTGGCGGTGAGTATGTGCTGACCAGGAGTGATCATGTCTCAGGATCTGACCGCCTGGCCGAGGCCGCGGAGCTGCTTGATATCTCCGAGCATGATGTGGTGGTCAATATCCAGGGGGATCAGCCGCTTTTCGACCCGGCGGTGGTGGCCCAGGTGGCCCAGCCCTTGCTGGATGATCCGGCCCTGCCCATGTCCACTCTGATCTACAAGATTGTCCGGCCGGAAGAGATCAATGATCCCAATCATGTCAAAACCGTCTTTGACCATAATCATAACGCCCTTTATTTTTCCCGCTCCCCGGTGCCATTTCAGCGTAATCCCGAAGAAGGGGTACAGCCGACCTATTATAAACATCTGGGCTTTTACGCCTATCGCAAGGGATTTCTGCTGACCTTTGTTGCCCTGCCGGAAGGGGAGTGGGAGCGTTTTGAAAAGCTGGAACAACTGCGAGCGCTGGAGTTTGGGTATCGAATCAGGGTGGTCCTGACCGAGCATGATTCGATTGAGGTGGATACCCCTGAAGATCTGCAAAGGGTGGAGGCGTATATTAAAAAGTTAAAAGGTTAGGCCTTTGCAAAAGTATTATTAAGTTCTGTCCCCCCTTGGCGGACAGTAGGGCGGTTAGATGGGCAAATAGGGGCGGGGAAGAGTGGACGGTTATTGACTGGCCCTGCCGGGTACAGAAGTTTGGCAGTCTGGCTTGTCAAAATAGATGATACCCGCTGAGTCCATGCAGTAGTCAAGGTTGTAAGGATTTGGCGGCAGGGTGGGAAGAATGCTGGAACCAGTAAGTTCGGTAAGAGTGGAAGGCTTGCGGCCCATGGTCTGTTTGTATTTATGTATAGCTTGTTCGATCACCAGCACGCCTTCCAGGGCGTGGAGGCGGTCAACCATATCGGTATAACCGGGTTCTTCGGGATCTTTGTTGGCAAGCATGGACTTCATGATGACGATAGCGGTCTCGGTCTCACCTCCCTTCTGGGCCAGGCGGGCGCCAAGAATAGTCAGAAATAATGGGGCGTTAGGCGTTTTTGCTGCTTCCAAAAATATTTTCCCTGCCTCGCCTGGTTGTTTGAGGAAATAGTAAGTATTGAAACCCCTGACATGGGTAGGTTGCCAGTCCCAGGGGCGGTTTTTGGCGGCAACCTGCAGAATTTTCTGCGTTTCAGTTACCATGTGTGCATCCCAGGGTAACCAGCCTTGGGCGACAATGTAGGTCTGGGCAAAGGAGGGGTCCAGGGTTTGACTGGCCACAAATAATTGATGGATATTTGGCCAGTCGTACTGTTTTTTGACAACTTGGAATCCCCCTTCGGGTTTGCGTATGACTTGGGTCCCCAGTTGCGCCCCTGCCTCCATGGTCAGGTAATCGGCCATCAGTCCCTTGAATTCTCCGGCAAGGGCAAGCAGCGCTATGGGTGGTAGATTCCAGATTCCGGAATTGGATTGTACGGTTTGTTTGGTGTTGCTGCGTTGTTGGAGTAAGGCGTGGTAGCTGGCCGCGTAGCAGCAGATCAGAGCCAGACCGGTCAGAAGGTGGATCGTCAGTCGCCTGCTCATGCCAGCTCCTTGCGCCTGAACAACAGGGTGGCAAGATAGATCAGCAGTGCCGAATAGGAGACCCCGTACAGGCAGAGCAGTACGAACTCCTGACTACTGAAGGCCAGGCCGTAGGCCGCCGCATATTTCTTGTCAAAAAGAGACAGGTTGGGGAAGATCCAGGAAAGGGCGATAACCAGATTTTCATGACCAGTCAGCACTCCGGCATGAGCGTTTTCCACTACCACTCGTCGCAACAGCTCCATGTTCTGGCCCACCAGATAAGAGGAGACTGCCAGCAACAAGGCGACAAAGGGGTGGCTGGCAAAGCTGAAGCAGAGGACGCTCACCGCCATGACCACCACCAGGCTCAGCCACTGGCAGACAAGGGCCATGGCATAGGTCAACCAGGAGAAGTTGGGCGGTACATAGGCGGGATATTGCCACAGCACATAGTGCATGGACAGGGCGGCGGCCAGCCCAAGAATAATTGTAGAAAGACCCAGAACTAGGGTCAGGCCCAAAAATTTTCCGGCAAGATATTGGAAGATAGAGACCGGCCGCGAGAGGAGCATGAAGATGCGGCTGCGTTCCAGATCATCGGCCAGGATCTTCATCCCCAGAAAAAAAACGAGCAGCAGACCGGTAAAGGCCACGGCCGACAGGCCAAACTCCACCGAGACCTTCCCCAGATCCCAAGTATAGAGGGTGGTGACCCCCAGGTTGGCCATGGTAAGGATAACAGCGAGGCAGATGATGGCCCATAGTGCCCGGTGACGGATGCCCTCGGTGCAGGTGGCAAGCGCCAGGAACCAAATATTACGCAACGCTTGCATGGTTGTTCTCCTCAATGAGACTGACAAAACATTTCTCCAGGTCAACACCTGGGGCGAGAAGTCCTTCTAGTCCTCCAGTATAGAGCAAGACACCTTTGTTGATGATGCCGATGCGGTCACACAGGGCCTCGATATCACTGAGGATGTGGGAGCTGAAGAAAATGGTCTTTCCTTGCTCCTTGAGCTCGGTGATAAGTTCCTTGATCTGGTGACGGCCCACGGGGTCCAGTCCGCTCATCGGTTCATCAAAGACCAGTACCGCCGGGTCGTGGATCAGGGCGTTGGCCATACCCAGTCGCTGTTTCATCCCCTTGGAAAAACCACCTACCCTTCGGTCTGCCGCGTCGGTTAGGGTCATGCGCTCCAGGAGGATGGAAATACGCTGGTCAATTGCCCATCGGTTCATGCCACTCAACCGACCGGAGAGCAACAGGGTTTCTCGGGCGGTTAGGTGGTCGTAAAAGAAGGGAAACTCAGAAAGGTAACCGATCTGGTGGCGGAATTCATCTTGGCCCACGGTCTTGCCCATGATCTGCAGGCTGCCACTATCCGGATTCAGGAAGCGGAGCAGTAGTTTGATTGTGGTGGACTTGCAGGCACCGTTTGGGCCAAGAAAGCCGAAGACCTCACCCTGGGCAATGGTGAGGGACAGGTCGTAAAGTACCTGATTACGTTTGCGTCCAAAGCCAAAGGCCTTGTTTGCACCGCTGATTTTGATGGCTGGAATAACCATACTTGTTTTGGGAAAATTTTTTGCAGAAAAAGAAACAGCCCCAGTCTGCAAGAAGACTGGGGCTGTAAGATAGAGAGAATGTCGATTGTATTGGTTCTTAATTTATCTGGGACCAGTTGGCAACGGGTACACCACCACCGGCGACGGCAGTGAAATTGTCTGTGTCGTCAGTCGCAGCAACAGCTGTGGCCGATAGGCCAGCGGCCCCTGTTGGCCAGTTCGCATTGATGACGCTGAACAGGACACTGGGAGTGTCGGAATCACTTCCGTAGGCGGCATCCCCCTTGTCGGCGCGGGTCATAACAACGTTAGAGCATCCGCCGGCGACACAAATGTTCGCAACTACAGCGCTGGAATCGGCCAGGAGTGACATTTGGGCGCCAAGTCCTATGGGAACGCTCATTGCTTTTGTCGTTTGAGCGTTGGTGCCAGAGATTCGGCCACCTAAAACAGCATTTGTTGCCCCGATTTTCAATGCCGGTGTAGTTGTCGAAACAGCTGCTATGCCTACCTGGGTGTTCATGGCAGCAGCAACTAAAGTACCACCTGCTGCCTCGGTAGTCCCATAGCAGCCAATCTCAGCATTTAGGTCGGCCTCGGCATTGACTGCCATCTTGTTAAGGCCCTTAGCGTTAGCATTGTAGGAACGGGTCCGATATGCTGCAAACTGTGGGATGGCAATCGCTGCCAGGATACCGATGATCGCGACAACGATCATCAACTCCACCAAGGTGAAGCCCTGGCTGTCTTTCTGTAATTTCACAAGCCGTTTCATCATGATTGTTCCCCTCCTTAAGGGTGTGGTTAAAGGGTACTTCGTGGTGGACAGGGTGTCCATGGATTGGATTGCTGTATAACCTTGCTCCTACTCTCTCATAAACCATGCCATTTGTCAAAATTATTGTGCAAAAAAAAACAAGGTGTGGGAATGTTGAGTTATTCTCGGCGCTGATTGCTTTCCTGCCTGCCCTCTTCTTGGTTTTTTCAGTACAACAACAGCTGTGTTGGACATTTTTGGGCGGAAAGTGACAAAAAGTGTCATTTTGAGTGTTGTCTCAAAGGTGCAGGCCTGTAATGTTATTAGGAATGGGTGTGGGGACGTTGCTGAGCTCTGAAGTTTCTCAGGTTCCCATACACATGGGAACCTGAATCACACATCTCTAACTGTTTTGCGATTTTGCCTTCCTGTCACTCATCCTTCTGAGTGGTCGGCCTTCGTTGAGGCTGACTTGTACTGTCGCCTGGCCAGTTCCCGCATGTTTTTTGCCTTGTCAGATTCATCCATGATCTCCCGGCCCACGATCTCTTCGAGAATATCCTCCATGGAGATGATTCCGGTCATGGCCCCATATTCATCCACCACCACGAAAAGATGCTGATGTCTCTCATAAAAATCGACGAGCACTCGATTTAAAGGGGCGGTCTCAGCGACAAAATGGACTGGACTCATGAGCTGTGAGAGGGGAAGGGTGTTTTTCTGTTCAGCCGCTGCCAATAAAAGATTTCTGCGCATAATAATCCCGACAACATCATTGGGGGTTTCATTATAGAGCGGGATCCTGCTGTGCCGACTGAGCATGCTTGCAAGTTTCATAGCCTCGGCAACGGTCATATTCTGATCCAGTGAAAAGGTGACCGTGCGCGGGGTCATGACCTGGCGGACAACTTTGTTCCCAAGCCCCAGGATATTATTGATGACCCTTTCCTGATCCGCTTCGATCTTCCCGGACTGCAGTGACAGGGAGGCAATCGTTCGTAATTCTTCAGCGGATACATGGCCGCTATCCTTGTTTTTGGGGATAAGGCGGGTGATCATCTGGGAAATCCAGATGAAGGGCGTGAGCAGGATCACCATCAGATAGAGTGGCCTGGCGATCACGGGGGCAAGTTTTACCGCATAGGCAACCCCGATTGTCTTGGGAATGATTTCAGAAAAGATCAGGATGGACAGGGTGAAAATAGCGGAGAACAGGACGATATGTTCTTCGCCAAAGACTGCGGCGGCTGAAGCTCCAGCGACAGTGGCGCCGACAGTATTGGCGATGGTGTTCATGGTAAGGACGGCGGTGATAGGCTTATTGATGTCGGCACGCAGGGCCGTAAGCAGGGCCGCAGAGGTGGGCCCGGTTTTTTTGAGCATCTCCACCTGGCTGGTGGAGATTGAGTAGAGAACTGCTTCAAAAAGTGAACAGCAGAAAGAGGTTATAAGGGCCAGAACGACGGCGCTAATAAGAGTGGATATCACAAGTATGATCCTTATGCCGGTTGGGGCATTTCAAAGTTACGGTTATTTCTCAACAATGGTGAACCCTGAAGGATACAGAGTGAATAATACGGAATAAACATCAAAATTAAGTGAAAGGTAACCATTATACTTCTTTGCCAAGAAGCAGCTTGACGTTATATTGTATCATATACTCCTTAACGAGACGTTTTTTCAATTGGAAAGAGTTTGTGAAACAGAATTTTAGATACTTTGAGAGAATCAGAAGAAAAGAGGGTGGAGAGTGGAATCGACAAAACTGATTATAACTGAGAAAAAACCTGAACAGTTCAATGGGGACATGTTGGTCTATTGTCTGGAGCAGTCCCAAAAAGGGGTATTGAAGTGTGAAAACACGACGGTGCAGGGCTGGCTGGAACAGGCTGGGGCACTTGAGGAATTTAGCGCCAAGTCTGGTGAATTGTTGTTGTTTTACCCCCAGGCCGAGAAAAAAAGCGGCGATTTTTCGGTAAAGCGTCTTCTCGTGGCGGGATTGGGGAAGATCGAGGGGAAGGAGACGGTTGATGAGTTGCGCGAGCGGTGCCGTCTGACTGGCGGCGCCATTGCCCAGCAGGCGGCCAAGGTAAAGGCGAAGAAGATTATGATCTGTCTTCCTGAGATCCTTGGCATCCGGGTAAAAGAGGTGGCCGAATGCATAAGCGAAGGGGTCTTGCTTGGTGACTATCGCTTTTTGAAATATAAAAA
>CAITDH010000090.1 GCA_903891045.1 uncultured Desulfobulbaceae bacterium
CCAAATCCAAGGAGAAACAGGGTAACAAAATTCACGAAATGACTGATAGAGATAACCGGTCGAAGCTGTTCCGAGCCATATCCAATGAGAAACTTGATACCAAAAGGCAGTGTCAGGAAATAACAGAACAGCGTCCCCGCATAAAAAAGCAGGGTGGTAAAGAAAATAAAAAAGAATAACTGGGCCCCTTCAACCCCAAATGGTTTACCGATAGCCCGCCAGAAAACGGCCATCACCCACGGCATCAGGCCATAAATGGCGGCAAAAGCTGCCAGTTTTACATGGGCCAAAAAAGGGTCTGACACAGTAAAAAAGTAGAGCTTTTCCGCCAGATGGTTTTGAACAACTCGCAGCAGATCAGGACTGAGAAAAAAGATTGCGACCGTTACGGCAATAACCCCCACCCCCAACGTCCGTAGCGATTTGCGCAGCTCACCGACAAAAATCACTGCCTTAGTATACAGTTCCATGAAGAAAAAGGTAAACGTTGGTAAAGGATAAAGGATCGTTCTATTACTCTTGCGTCGGCCGCTCTTTTTCTTCCTTATGGAACAGGATCTCATGATCTGCAGGTTTCAAAGTAGGATCAGCGATGATATCCACCGAGATCTTGTGCCTGTTTTCCAGGTCAATCAACTCATGACGTTTATTGTTCAGGAGATAGTGGGCCACATCAAGGGGGAAATGACATTCCACTCGGCCAACCGTCTTCCGGCTGGCACCGGTCTGGATTCGGCGCAGATAAAAGAGGGCCAGGGTTTCCACCGAGCGCACCACGCCACGCCCCAGACAATGCGGGCAGATCTGATAATTGAGGGCCTCAATAGGGGCGCCAAGCTTCTGCCGGGAGATCTGCATCAATCCAAACTTGGAGATCCGGCTGATATCCACCTTGGCCTTATCACGTTTCATGGCGATCTTGACCTGCCTTTCCACCTCGCGGATATTCTTCTGACTCCGCATGTCGATGAAATCAACCACGATCAGACCACCCAAATCCCGTAACCTGAGTTGCCGGGCCAGCTCTGCTGCCGCCTCCATATTGGCTTTGAAGATAGAATCCTCAAAAGTCTGCCCCTTGCCGGTGGAGCCTGAATTGACATCAATGGCCACCAGGGCCTCGGTGGGATCAATGACGATGGAGCCGCCAGATGGCAGAAACACCTGCGGTTGATAGATCGATTCGATCTGATCTTCCACATTATACTGATTAAAAATCGGCCGGGCGCCCTTGTGCAATCTGACCTTGGTATTTTTTTGCTTGTCCGGCAACAGATCAATGAAATCCCTGACCTTTTCCATGGCGGCCAGGTCATCCACCAGGATCTCCTTGATCTCGGGATCAAAATGCTCACGGAGAAAGCGCAGCACACAGTCATGATCCTGATAGACCAGACCGACCCCGTCCATGCCCTGCCCTTTCCCTTTGATCTCACCCCAGAGCTTTAACAGATACTTGACATCCTTGGCCAGAGAGGTTTCTGTCAGATCAACACTGGCGGTGCGAACGATCCAGCCAATGCTTTCAGGGATCTCCAGACTGTCCATAATCTCGCGCAACTGCGAACGTCGTTCTTCACCAGAGATCTTCTTGGAGATCCCGGAAGAATCAGAGCCGGGCATGAGCACCACACAGCGCCCAGGCAGCGAGAGATAGGTGGTCATGTTAGCCCCTTTACTCCCCACCTCTTCTTTCACAATCTGGACCAGCATCTCCTGGCCTCTTTCCAGCACCTCATTGATGTTCAGATTTTTCCACTGGTGCTGTTCAATCAGACGCATGGTCTTTTCACTGACATCATGCCGATAATACTCAGGATGGATCTCACTAAAAGGAAGAAAACCATTTTTATCCGGCCCATAATCAACAAAGGCGGCCTGCAGATTCGACTCTACCGCCACAATCCTGGCCTTGTAAATATTGCTTTTTGTATGCTCCCGGGCAACAGTTGAGACATGAATGGATTCCAGACGACCATCTTCAAGAAGGGCGATACGACACTCTTCTGGCTCCTCGGCATTGATCAATAACCGGCTGACCGTACTCTTGACCGCCTTTTCATCTTCAACATCAGGGACCTCATCACTCTCTTCGTCCTGAATGTCAAGATTTTCGGGGGCAGGTTTTCTCCTCCCCCGCGAGCGGGAAGGACGTCTTCCTGTCTCGCTGGTCGGCGCCGAGGTTACAGGTTGATCGCCGGCTGCCGCAGATTGCTCTTGCACCTGAGCCCCATCAACAACAGCACCCCCCGCAGGTTCCTCAAGAGGCGAACTGGAAGCCACACCAGCGACATCCCCTTCTCCTGCCTGCGCAACCGCACTGGGCTTTTTCCTCCTCGACCGGGCAGGTCTCCTGCTGCTCTTTTTTTGAGGCACACTCGTCTCGCCCGCATCTGCCCCGGCCTCTGCTGTAACCTCTGCTCCTTGCGTGTTATCCTGACCAGAATCCACTTTTTTAGCATCTGCCCCTGACTGTTCTTCAATCCGGGGCAGAGCACCCGATTCAATCGCCTCAAGAGGGGTATCTATTTTTTTCCGCCTCGGTCGTGCAGGTCTCCTGTTCGCCTTTTTCGGCGGCACACCGGTTTCTGAGGCCACCTCAGGAGCTGATCCTTGTTCCTGTTCCGCAACATCTTGCGCAACCACCTTTTGTCCAGACTCACCCACTACAGAACTCTTCCACCAAGCCCCTGTTGTTGCTTTGATCTTTTTATCTCCCTGCTCAGGAGTTGCATCCTGTTCAGGACTTGTTTTCTTTTCAGTCATTCTCACTTTCCTCAGATCCAGGTACTATCTGCCTCACCGGACAGCATAACGCCAGATACAATCATGATAACCGGCAAGACATTCTGTATTGCCGGTTATCGCAGAATAAATAAACACCACTATCACACAAGCTGGTGCCTTCCATGGACTCGGACACGCCACAGAGCGTCATCCCATCCTCATTCATCAACTCTATTCAAGACGCCTTGAGAAATGAGTTCTTTTCCCCAGGGCCATTCAAACATTTACATAATGATAAAATTCTTTATCATTATGAGCGATCTTCTCAATCCTGCCAGTGTCAACAAGCATCTGCACACAGTCCCTGGTCAGATCCAGATCCTGCACATGCAATGCCTTGTCAATCTCTTCAAGAGGACAAGGCCTGCGCTGCAGCATGGCCGCGACTTCCTCGACGAGAGCCTGCTGCTTCCGCGCCTGCGTCTCTTCCCCCTCTCTTTTTTCCCCAATGGCCTGAAAATCAATCAAAACATCAATCCTGCCATCATAGCCATCCGCCAGCATTGCTGCGGCCTGTTCCATCTTTTCCCGGGTCACAGGCCGGGCACGCCCATCCATAGGGGGTCTGGCCACTGTATTCAACTGAATCCGTGTTGGATTTATCTTCCGCACGGCTTGTTGCAAGGCAACAAGATCCTCAACACTGTCATTCATATCTCTGACCAACAGGATCTCAAGCCAGAGCTCCCCACGGAATTCACGCCTGAAAAGCGCAAGCCCTTCGATAACCTGCGCCAGATTAACCATCGACGCAGGTTGATTCACCCGCTCAAAGCTCTCCTGCCTGGCTGCATCAAGGGAAGGGATAACAATATCGGCGGCAGCCAACTCCGCACGAACTTTTGGATCAAAAAAAAGTGTACCATTGGTCAGAACCGCTACAGGCTTATCCGTTTTACTTTTCAAATAGGCAATGATTTCCCCTATCCCGGTGTGCAAGGTAGGCTCGCCCATGGCCGTCAGGGTAAACACATCAATGGGACGCCCACCCACCCCTTGTTCAAGAACCTGATCAATCTCTTTCAGGATCTCTTCCGTTGGCACGTATTCTTTGCGCTCGCAGGTCAACTCAGTGGTAGGCCCTACTTCGCAATAGACGCAATTGAGAGTACAAATTTTGGGGGGAAGAAGATCAATGCCCAGTGAATGGCCAAGACGCCGGGAGTAAACCGGACCAAAAAGATATTTCATCGTTTGCTAATATTCAAGGTTCCCTAAGGGACTCAGAAGATACTCAATCACAGTACACAATATTTGAAAAATAAAACAATCCCCCCTCATTATCAAGGTAAATCGTAAACTATAACCCTTCAGCAGCCAGCATGACAGCTCTCCCCATGCTCTTTTGCGGAAACGCTCTGCCATAACAGTCAATTGCACTTGAATAAAAACACATATAAATATTAGGATGGAAATTAAGACGCAGATGAAAATGCGGATGCGGATGGTTATGAGGGCGCAGATGCAGACGCAGACGAAGACAAAGACACATA
>CAITDH010000091.1 GCA_903891045.1 uncultured Desulfobulbaceae bacterium
ATACCAGAATCTGATGACTCAGTGTGTCGGAGACATATAATTGTTTATCGTGCGAATTGAAAACAATACCGGTTGGGCGCTGAATCATCTCATTACCGGCCATTGTGATTGCAGATTGGAAGTTCCCCTGGGCATCAAAAACGAGGATTTTGCGTAATAAGGATTCTGTGACATACAGTTTTCCCTGGTCATCAAAAGCCACTCCCACCGGAGATTGGATGCTCTCTCCATTCGCCTCGAAAATAAAGTGATACTCCTGACTGGCAGGGAGGTAAAGGTGTATCCCGTTACGTCCCTGATCAGCAATAGCCAAACGATCGTCATGTCCCCTGACAATTGCCACAGGTTTAAGGATTTTACCTTTGTTACTCTCCCCAAATACCAGAGAAGACAAGGTCTGACCTTCCTGCTGAAATCCTGTAAGTATTCCCATGTAACGAACTTTCGGGCTATCTGGCGGCGGCGGCCATGAAATTCCGGTATTGCATTGTTTTACAGGAGCCCATTTCGCAGGCGCGCAGCAGAGAAGAACGGTGCTGAGCAGGATTGCCGGGAGAATGTATTTAAGGATGTTTTTCATAAGAATCAGATAACTCCTAAGGTTGTCTTAGGTTCAACGGTTAAAACGATTCAACGGTTAGAGAGCGATGAAGATTCTACGGTTTGAAAATATGTAACCGATCATGAACCGTGGGGCCCCCCTGAACCGTGAACCGTTGAACCTCACAACCTAACTATTTACTCTATTTCAATATGTCATGAACAATTTCTACCTTTCCATCTTTTAATAATTCCTCTCTCCATAAGGGAAGGCGTTTTGATTTTTCAGAGGATTTCATTTCAGAGGCAATATACGCCTTTACCTTTTCTTTTTTTGGCTCATTACGAGGCTGGTAATTGTCAAGTTTTACGAGATGCAATGTGCCGTCAATAAGGAGTGGGTCGGAAAATGTTCCGGGTTTTAACTCCCGGCTATGTTTGTAAAGTTCTGGTTTGAGTTCGGCTGTCACATTCTGGTCACTTATGACAAGAACGCCGTCTGCATGGAGGTCGGCAGGATTTCCGGAGAGTTCGTTAATGATTTTGGCGCGAATATCAAGAACCTTTTGTTGTGATGCCGGATCATCAGGGTCAAGGAAAAAGATAATGTCACTGATTTTTACACGTTCAGGCTCGACATACTGTTCTTTATTTGCTTCATAGACCTCATCCAGAGTCTTCTCCGGTATGATGATTTTGGAATCTATCTCGTTATGGATGAGTTGTTTGACGAGAAAAAAACGTTCAATTTGTCTTTCAAGCTCCGGAAGAGTTGTGTTCTGCAGGGTAAGGGAATTCAGGAATTTTTCATTTCCTCCTGCCGCCTCTCTTTTTGCATCGACATTTTGCTTAATAAGAGCCGGGTTCACACTAATGCCAAGAGCTACAGCCCGCTGACAGGCAAGTTCTTCAAGAACCAGCTTTTCCAGAGCATCTTTGCGGATGGTACGGGCAATATCTGCTGTTACTTCAGTACTGCCATATTTGGTCATCATGATTTCTCTGATGGAATCCTCCAGCTCTCCCATGGTGACAGGATTCCCGTTTACCTTGGCCACAACTGTCTGGCGATTTCCTTCGTGCCCTTTAATGACCATATTTTGTTCTCCGGTAGCGTTTTTGGGGGCATTGGATGCCCCTCCCATACCTTTAAAGGCCATTCCATACTGTGGGTTGCCGCAGATAATTCCTGCTGTGAGCAATGCTGTGACGAGTATCTGTTTTTTCATGATCATTTTTTAGGTTGAGTTTAAGTGTCTAATTCCGTTTGATAACAGTGAAAGCCTGTTTCTTTGCGATCAGTTACGATATCTTAAAATTATAGTTACATTGTTGGGTTTCGCGGTGCTCTACCCAACCTACCTTTCTAACTTTCCCTGCGGCAATACCCGGTGGTGCAAGGGTGTACAAATGACAATGGTAATCCGCTGAACCGCCACCACCTAAAACAGCTTCCTTCGTGTCGTTATCCAGGCAGTATAATAATGAGAACTGGTATAGCTTGTCAGCACCTCTGATTCAGAATCGTTGTGAGAAAGCCGCACCTCTATATCCATTTTTCCGATATGCCAGGTGAGGCCAGAACTAATGCTCCTTGTTGAGGATACACCAAGGCCTTGATACAGGGAATAGTTAACCCCAAGACTACCATCAAGATGCCAATCCGGCCAGGAGGTAAAGGCCTGAGCATGGCCTGAGTAAATATCTTCATTCAGTGTGATCTCCATGTTTGAGTTGGTTGAAGAGAGCGGTTCAATGGTTCTGTTTTCATAGGACAGGCCGCAGTCTCCGCCAGTGAGCTGAGTGATGTGTAATGAAACGGTAACATAGCCACTGAGACTTGTTTCGTTTTCAGTGGTTGATGTCCTCCAGTGTTTACTGATATCTCCTTGCACATTGCCATAGGTTGAACTCAGTCCCACATCATATGATGTACTGTTATCAAGTATGCTCGGGAAAAACCCCTCCAACTCCTGCTGGTCAGTTTGGCGGTAGCCGGCATGGGGAGAGAGCAACTGGTTAAAAAGGGACATTCTCACTGTCCCTCCCCAGGTCCTGCTGCGCATGGTGTAAACTGAAGCTATATTGGTATAATCTACAATATAGCTATAATCTGTCCATAGTTTGGTCAGTGACAGAGGTGGAGTAAGCAAGAGAATACGATAGGACTCCCCCAAAAAAATAACTGTATAATGGATGTCACGAATAAGGGGAACAACCATGTTGTTGTTAAAGGAATCTATCACACTCACTCTGATGGTATCCGGATTAATCTGAGTGGAGTCCAGGGTAAAACTTGTGGGGGAGGAGTCTGTTAAAAAGTATTTTTTGGAAAGTATTGCGGTTCCGCCTACGTTCCCGGTATCAGTGATTCCACCTGACAGACCTGCGCCAATGCTTCCCCACCGGATAAGTTTAGAGTAGTCTGTACCCAGGTGAACACCTTTCTGCTCAGTTTTGCCACTAATAGATTCTATGGTCCGGTAATCACTGTTCAGGTTGGTGGTAAGGCTCTTGTAGAGGTGGTGGGTGAAATTGAGATTGTAGTTGTCTGTATCACTGCTTGCCCCGGCGGTCTGGTCTCCTCGCTGGAACTCATCATTATTGTTTGTTTTCTGATACGAGAAATTGGAAGTTACGTTAAATGGCAGATCAGCGGCAAGTTCGTTGACCCATTCCCTGCGGTTTCTGGTTTCGCTGTAGTTTGGACGGTCGAGTATGGACTGGTAGCGATCCTCTTGATTGTGCTGGTCAAGATCCCACCTGGAAAGAAAGCGAAACGACTTCCATTTTTTACTGATATGAGCCACAAAAACATCTTTTACCGTATTGGTCTGATCGTCATACGCCGATGATATGAAATGATTGTAACTTCCGTTGATATTCCAGAAGGTCAGGGTATCAAAATAATAAACATTCGTACCCATGGTATCGGTGACAGAACCCCAGATGCCCGCTGTTTCAAAGTGTGTATAATTCAATGTCGTCTGCCAGGGGCGTTTTAGATAGTTTGCTTGTGCCCCCCACTCATAGTTCAAAGCCCTGGTTGGTCCGCCTAGTTGTCCCCGTACCAGTTCGTCACTACGTCCTCCGTAGAGATGCAGATTGTAAGGGTGGTTTGGCAGAACCATAAGATCCTGGTGGAATCCAAACATGCCGTTGTCTTTGCTGTAACTCACATCGTCCGTTTCTCTTCTCTCCTGCTGCAGGCCAACGGAAATGTCTGATAGCAGACTGATAAAATTCGGACTATATATAAATCCGGCCCCATTGACATGGAGAAATTCGTCAAAATTGATATCCTGATAGGAACTTGAATGATTTTCAGTTGCAATATCCCGGCCATCCATTATTCCTCTCAGCACCATTTCACCGGAATAATCTTCATATCGTGGCACAAATTCCCATGCTCCTGCCATGGCGCTTCTGGGGGTGACAATGAGAAAAAGTGAAAAAAAGAATATTGAATATTGAATATTCAATGTCGAATGTCGAATATTGAATGTCAAATGTTGACGTTTTGGTCTTATTTTCATTTGACAGGGGGAACCATTGAATCAGGAAGTTTTGTCCCAGCTTTGCTTGGCAGTTCCCATAGGTATGGAAAAAATCGAGAGTGAATGGTTGTTTTCATCCAATAACTGGTCAAGTCTTACTTCCGGAGCAATCAGATGGTGTCGAAGTAAAAGGATAGTACCTTTTCTGTTGAGAACAGTTCCACTGAAAGTTTTGTTTTTTCGCCGCATCACAACTTCCCTCATCCCTTTTTTCACTTCGATATTCAACTTTCGTAACTCTTCACCTTAATATAGTAGGTCGGATTTAGCCCGAAAACAGGGATGCTTTGCAAGTCCGTTGTCGGGTTGAAACCCGACCTACTCCGTAAATAGTTGCTTTCTAATATTCCTTAATCCTCTTTTTTTACTTTATCTTTACCTTCTTTCCCTGTATCGGTCTTTGCGTCTTCCTGCCATTTTTTAATTTTTTCTTTGGCCTTTTCTTCAAGCTCTTTTTCAGAGGGATACGTCCGGCCTTCCTCAGTTCCAAATCCATAGATATTTATCAGTCGATCTCCAAACTGGCTGGTAACAATAATAAGGTATTCGATTTTGAATTTTGG
>CAITDH010000092.1 GCA_903891045.1 uncultured Desulfobulbaceae bacterium
ATGACCGGCATAAGGAGCCGTAACGAGATAGTTAAAGATATAAAGGTTATCTCGTAACGGCTCCTAACTAACTCCCTCAAGAGATCTACTTTGCACAGGACAAACAGATGAAACATACAATTTCCGTACTTCTTCAAAATAAGCCGGGAGTGCTTTCCAGGGTCACTGGTCTGTTCAGTGGCCGCGGCTTTAATATCGAAAGCCTCAGTGTCGCCGAGACCCTGGAACCTTCCATTTCCTGCCTGACTCTCGTCACCCGTGGCGACGCGGCCATTATTGAGCAGATAACCAAACAACTTCATAAACTGATCGATGTCATCAAGGTTACCGATATCAGCGACAGTGAGTATGTAGAACGGGAGATGGTCCTGATCCGCGTTAAGGCCGAGGCCCAGACCAGGGCCGAAGTGCTCCGGGTCATCGATATCTTCCGGGGGAAGGTCGTAGATGTCAGTCCAAAGTCCTATGCGGTTGAGGTAACCGGATCGGCGTCCAAGGTCCAAGCTATTATTGATATCCTCAAGCCAATCGGCATTCAAGAGATCGTCCGCACCGGTACTATTGCCATGGCCAGGGCCAGTAAAAAATGACATCCCCACAGATCCCGATTGCCAAGGAAGGGTATCCGTTTATTGCCTTCAGCGCCTTTGTCACCCTGATCATCGCGGTTTTAGGCTATGACCTGCTCGCTCTGCCGGCGCTGGCCATCACCACCTTTGTCATCTGTTTTTTCCGTGACCCGGAACGCATCGGCCCCATCAGCGAAGATGCCCTGATCTCTCCGGCTGATGGCAAGGTCATCCTGATTGAAAAGATCATTGACGACCAATATCTCCTTGGCCAGGTGTACAAGGTCTCCATTTTCATGAACGTCTTTAATGTCCATGTCAATCGGATCCCCGTGAGCGGCACCGTTGAGAAAATCATCTATACTCCCGGGAAATTTTATTCAGCCGACAGCGACCGCGGGGCCATGCACAATGAACATTGCACGACTATTCTCCGCAGCACCAGTGGCCATCGGCTGGCCTTTGTCCAGGTGGCCGGCCTGATTGCCAGACGGATTGTCTGCTGGCTGGAGGCAGACGATCAGGTTCGTCGCGGTCAGCGTTTTGGCCTCATCCGTTTTGGCTCCCGTGTTGATCTCTACATCCCCACCCAGACCCAGCTTGAAATTACGGTTGGCCAAAAGGTAAGGGCTGGCGAAACAGTACTTGGCTATCTCTCCTGAACAGAAAACAGGAACCAACGCAACCTGCACACCTTTTCCCAATGTATCCTTGAAACCATCCTGACAGGAAGGAATCTATCATGGCAGATAATCAACCAGAAATAAGTTCAAAATTTTATCCACTCCCCTGCATGTTCACCCTTGCCAGTCTCTTTTGTGGATTTTACTCCATGATTGCCTCTGTCAATAAAGATTTCATGAACGCAGCCATCGCCATCCTGGTCGCGGCCATATTTGATGCCCTTGACGGCCGGGTCGCCCGGATGACCAGAACGACCAGTCAATTCGGGGTGGAACTAGATTCACTGTGCGACATGGTCTCCTTTGGAGTCGCCCCCGGACTGCTGGCCTATCTCTGGGCCTTACATCCCTATGGCCGTTATGGCTGGCTGGCCGCATTTCTCTATGTGGCCATGACCTCATTGCGCCTGGCCCGTTTCAACTCCCAGGATACGAAATCGGCCACCAAGGATTTTGTTGGCCTGCCTTGCCCTGCCGCTGCGGCCATGATCGTCACCAGTGTCCTCTTTTGCCATTATCTGGGCATCACCGGAGAGGTCAAACACATCTCTCTGCTGCTGCTGGTCTATCTGCTCTCCTATCTGATGGTCTCCACCCATAAGTACCTGAGCTTCAAGAACCCGAAGCCAGGTCGTTTCCGGACCTTTCAGATCCTGGTCGGAATGCTGCTTCTCTTTATCCTGATCGCGGCGGAACATGAGGTCATGCTCTTTCTGATCTTCGTGCTGTATACCGCCTCTGGACCGAGCATGGCCATCTATAACAGAATTCGCGGACTGAAGAAAACTCCGCCGGTTTCTTCAGAGCATCATTTATCTTAAACCACGCGCAGAGCCTTTGCCAATAAGGCCCGCGAGAAATAACAGCATATTTATAAGGAATTTGAGATATGGGCAGTGAACAAAAAAAATATAACGTTGCCATCGCCGGTGCAACCGGGGCCGTTGGCGGCGCCATGCTGGACGTATTACGCCGGAAGAATTTTCCCATAAACGAGCTACGGCTTCTTGCCTCTGAACGCTCTGTCGGCAAGAAAATCATATTTTGCGGCAAAGAATACGCGGTGCAGCTTCTCTCCAAGGATTCCTTCACCGGGATTGACATCGCCCTGTTTTCCGCCGGCGCTTCCCGCTCTCTGGAATTTGCCCCTGCTGCTGCTGCCGCTGGCGCCGTAGTCATCGACAATTCCAGCGCCTTCCGCATGGATCCCGAGATTCCCCTGGTGGTTCCCGAGGTCAATCCCCATGCCATCGCCCGCTACACCAAGCGGGGTATTATCGCCAACCCCAACTGCTCCACCATCCAGATGCTGGTTGCCCTGAAACCGATCTATGACAAGGTCGGAATCAAGCGCTTGGTGATTTCAACC
>CAITDH010000093.1 GCA_903891045.1 uncultured Desulfobulbaceae bacterium
CCTGTCGATTGCTCCAACGACTCTTGATTTCACTATGCCCATTAATGGCAATGCCATTGGTTTTTTCATAGTGCATCATATCAGCCCAATTTATCTTTCCCTTTTTGAATCTAAGGTAAGGCAAATCAGGACTGACTGAACCGAGAAAAAGAAACTGGGAATATTTGTTTAGAAGTTGTCTCAGCGGCAAGCTGAGAGAGCGTCGTCTTTTTGCTACATCTGCGATCAGAATATGAGTAAAAGCACCTGCCATACTTCCTCCTCTAGTGAACATCAGTTTAGTTGTTTCAGCCCATATTGATTGTGAATCCAGCGTTGGCGGACGTCATTCCCTTTGTCGCTGATATCGGGAGCAAACCCCGAATCCCTCAAACGCTCGGCTATCCCTTCGTAGCGCTGGTCATCAAGAATCGCCAGATCAAGCCCCAGATCAAGGTCCATGGTACCGACATGCGGGTCGGCCCCAACGGGTAGATCTGCATAGGGGATAAGCACAACCCTCCGACACCAGCAAGATCTTAGACTATGTCTGCTGGTCAAAACTATGCGTTTTTATGGCACTTTTACTCTTTAGAGTCAATGATTCTAATAAAATTACAAAACCACTATTCTACACTGATTAAAGCACCTGTCTGTTATGAAAATTGTCCTCTGATGTCAAAATGAAACAGCCAGACACATCGGGTAATATTATTGTATATACAAACAGTTATGCGTTTGACACTTGTTATAAAAACTGACTGGACTTTAGACTTTCAGCACCACCCTCCGCCCGTCAAGGTAGGTAGCGCAGCCGTTCTTTAATTGTCAAATCTACTTAAATCTACGCTGCCTTCGCTCGATCCGGTGGATGTTCATCTTCAACCGGCCATTTTTGCGGTCCGAATTTACCGGACTTCGGGTTCCAAAGGGCCCGAATGTTGACATGGCCAAAAAACCTTTGCAGTCCCTGCCTGACTCTGCCGGCTGTGACCGGTTGTTTCATACGCCATGGGGCAAACGAAGCAAGGTACGTAACCTTTGCGTCATTGAGTAGCACGAGTAACTGCGGGATGGCGTAACTGACAGAGAGTATCTGTACCCAACGATGGAGAACCTGCCGGGTCTGCTGCCAGGTCTCTTTCCATCCCCAGCGATTCTTGAGCTGATTGAACAGATCCTCAATCGACCAGCGTCGTCCGTAGCCGAGAATGATCCGTGCTCCGGAAAGCGATATATCCGTAGAGAGAATCAAACATTGCTGTGTTCGGGTGCCGTCCTCTTTTTCAAGCTGGCTCCATACCATCCGCACCGCTCTTCCCTTCAGGAAGCGGGCCAGTACGACAGCAGAGCGGTAATAGACCGTCTGTGTCTTTCCATAGATTGCGAACTGCTGCCTGACTTCCGGCTGTGATGCGATCCAATCGTCAGTGACCCTGTCACCGTACTTTCTTGGACGTCCCCGCTTGCCGGTACGTTCAGGCGTATGAAAGAGTGCTGTGTCCTTACGTACTTGTCCGATGACAGAAAGACCGTTCTCCATGGCATACGTGATCACGTTACAACGCATATACCAGCTGTCCATCAAGAGGAACGTTTGCAGCCCTTGAAAAAGCGGTACAACCACTCTCAGCAAAGTTTGTGCTGCAACCAGTTTACCAGAGTTACCCCCGCGACGTGCCAGACGGGAGAGGATCGGGATGCCGAGTGATCTGAAACCCTTTGAAATGGTCAATGCCAAGGTGACCCAGCACTGGCCTCTGACAAAGGTTGGGCGATTGGTTTTGTTCCCATGCTGATGATGGATGGCCGAGCCAGGTGCTTTCTTTGACGATCTGAAGACAATGGTGTCGTCAATCATCAGAAACCAACGACGGCGCGGGAACATCCGTAAAGCAAGACGAACTGTCTGGCGTCCCAGGGAAACCCACGACCACTTTCCAAAGTGGAGCCACTTGTAGTAACTGTTCCAATGTCTGACAGAATTGACAGCCAGATAGGCATCAGTAACAAAGCCGGTTTGGGTCAGCATTGCTCCAAAGAGCAATTCAAGAAAAGTTGGAACAGAACGTTTTGGGAGAGCTTGAGCCAAAAATGTGATAGCATCGAACAAGGCTCTGGGGATATGGCGGTATCCCTTGTAGTCCATAGCGGCCTCCTGAGAGAGAATATTTTTCTCTCAAGAGGTCGCGCCCTACTTACTTCTAAGATCAATTACGTAAGTAGGGCGCGACCCATGCCTTCACCACGTTGTCAAGCTTTTTTTTCGTCTTTTTCCGATTTTTTTTGGCCATGCAACTTTTTTTCAAAGATCAACACAGAAGTCTAAAGTCCAGTAGCTTAAATTCAGTGTGGAGAAATTCGCAGAGCTTTGGGTAAAGATCGCACTCCAATAGTTCAGAACTTTCAGATTTGTTGGATGGCTCAATTCTTATTCCACTATGCTCCTCGGTGCTGGCAGGCGAATAAAAATATTGTTTCGGACGTGTTTCCGTTGTCATAATTTGGTGACATTGTTTTTGAATCTCCGGA
>CAITDH010000094.1 GCA_903891045.1 uncultured Desulfobulbaceae bacterium
ACCCTTGGCCAGGAAGGCGCCATCGTCAAGGTAAAACCAGGATATGGCCGTAACTTTCTGCTGCCACAGGGCAAGGCAGTTCTGGCCAACGCCCAGAACAAGGCCATCCTAGACCGGAGCCTTGCCACCATCAAGGCTAAACTGGAGCAGGAACGTCAACAGGCAGAAGGGCTCTCCAAGAAACTGGCAGGAATCACCATTACCATCGTTCAGCTTTCAGGAGATGACTCCAGACTGTTTGGTTCTGTCACCAGTACCGATATTCATCAGAAACTGGCAGAGATGGGCATAGCTATCGACAAAAAACAGATCGTTCTTGCCGATCCTATCAAGACCCTGGGTGAGTTCACCGTTAAGATCAAGGTTGGTTTTCAACTGACCACTGATATCATTGTCAAGATCGTGCCAAGCATAGAGAAAGCCTGATTGCATGACAGATCAAGAGCTGTAACGAAATAGCCACTCACTTCCCGACTATTTCGTTACAGCTCCTTCTGTGGTCATGACATTTTCATGTTACAATTATTTTTGAATGACGGAGTAGCCCTATCGAACGTCCTACTCTGCCAGTCAACACACCGTCAAGAGGATCTTTTCTCTTCGGTGTGTTGTCATTTTATATCCTCTTTCTTTCATGGTCAAGATCAAGATGAGTGACCTTTATTCATCGACCACGCCTGCGTCCGCGCCCACCACACCTGGTGGCCGCATTCCGCCCCAGAATCTGGAAGCTGAACAATCAGTGCTCGGTACTATCCTTCTCAAAGATCAGTCGCTCGGCACGGTCCTGGAAATTCTTGTACCCGATAATTTTTATCGTCAGACCCATAAGCTGATCTTTGAGGCCATGATCCAGCTCTTTGAAAAGAATGAACCGCAAGATCTGATCACCGTTACCAATCAACTCAAAAACAACAACAAGCTCGACGAAGTAGGCGGCGCGGCCTATCTTGCCATGCTGACCTCGATGGTCCCGGTCACTGCCAATCTCGCCCATTACGCCAGGATTATCCATCAAAAAGCCATCCTCAGAAACCTGATCTCGGTCAACACCGAGATCGCCTCGCGTTGCTATGACGAACAGGGCGATATCGACACCCTGGTGGACGAGGCGGAACAGGCTATTTTCGAGATTGCCAGCTCCAAAAGCAGCCAGGGATTCACCTCCATGAGCCAGGCCATCCCTGCCGCCTTTAAAACCATAGAAAAACTCTATGAAAGAAAAGAGCTGATCACGGGCGTGGCAACGGGTTATGCCGAGATGGACAAGATGACCGCAGGTCTTCAACCTTCCGATCTCATTATCCTCGCTGCCAGACCTTCCATGGGAAAGACCGCTTTGGCCATGAATATTGCCCAGCACGCGGCGCTGGTTGACAAGGTTGGCGTTGGCATCTTCAGTCTGGAGATGTCCCACGAACAACTGATCATGCGCCTGCTCTGTTCTGTTGGCCGCATTGATTCGCAGAAAATCCGTACCGGAAAACTGCACCCGGAAGACTGGCCTAAACTCTCCAGGGCGGTTGGCATGCTCGAAAACGCGCCCATCTATATCGATGACACCCCGAACATCTCCGTTCTCGAAATGCGGGCCAAGGTCCGCAGACTCGCGGCCCAGCATAATATCGGCATGATCCTCGTTGACTATTTGCAGCTCATGCGCGGCCGGAACTCCAGTGAAAATCGAACCCAGGAGATCAGTGAGATCTCAAGAGCGCTCAAGGCCATGGCCAAGGAGCTCAAGATCCCGGTACTCGCCCTGTCCCAGCTTAACCGTGGCCTTGAAAACCGCACCGATAAACGGCCGATGATGTCCGACCTCCGTGAGTCAGGGGCAATTGAGCAGGACGCTGATGTGATCTGCTTCATCTACCGTGACGAGGTGTACAACAAGGGTGAGGATAATCCGGAAAAAGGCAGCGCCGAGATCATCATCGGCAAACAGCGAAACGGCCCAACCGGCACGTTTAAACTGACTTTTCTTAAAGAATTCACCCTCTTTGAGAATATGAGTCACTACGATGACCAAGGCAGCTATTAACACCGACTTCAGATAAAAACTTGCATCCAAGCCGGTTTTTCCCAGATACTTTCCAGTTTTCATACCGAGGCACAAGCATGTCCACTACTGCAGAATCAGACAAGAAATATGATTTCAAAACCATAGAGGCCAACTGGCAGGAATTCTGGCAGAAAGAAGCAAGTTATAAGGTCTCCGAAGATGATCCGCGGGAAAAATATTATGTCCTGGAGATGTTTCCTTATCCTTCGGGACGCATTCACATGGGTCATGTCCGCAATTATTCCATCGGGGACGTCATCGCCCGCTACAAGAGGCTGCGAGGCTTCAATGTCCTCCATCCCATGGGTTGGGACGCCTTTGGTCTGCCCGCGGAAAATGCCGCCCAGAAAAACAATACCCACCCGGCCCGCTGGACCTACGACAACATTGACTATATGCGCAACCAGTTGCGCCAACTCGGTCTCTCCTATGACTGGGACCGCGAGATTGCCACCTGCAACCCCGCCTATTATCGCTGGGAGCAGCTTCTTTTTCTGCAGATGTATGAAAAAGGGCTCGCTTATCAAAAAAATACCACCGTCAACTGGTGCAATTCCTGCCAGACCGTGCTTGCCAATGAACAGGTTATTGACGGGACCTGCTGGCGCTGCGATGAACCTGTCACCCCTCGGCAGATGAATGGCTGGTTTTTCAAGATCACCGCGTATGCCGAGGAACTGCTCCGCGATCTTGACAAACTGAGCGGCTGGCCGGATAAGGTGGTGACCATGCAGCGCAACTGGATCGGCAAATCAGAGGGCCTCACCTGTGATTTCAAGATTGAAGGCAGCGAGGAAGTTCTCTCCATTTTTACCACCCGCCCAGACACCATCTTTGGCGTGACCTTCATGTCGATTGCCCCTGAGCATCCCCTGATCGAGTCGCTCATCAAGGGGTCGGTGCAGGAGCAGGGGGTTCGGGACTTTATTGGTGCCACTATCCAGGAAAAACAGCAGCAAAAACCCGATGATGAGCAGGAGAAAAAAGGGATCTTTACCGGGCGCTACTGTATCAATCCCTTTAACGGAGATAAGGTCCCGGTTTATGTGGCCAATTTTGTCCTCATGGGCTATGGCACCGGGGCCGTCATGGCCGTACCTGCCCATGACCAGCGCGACTTTGAATTTGCCCGGAAATACAATCTGGCCATCAAGCCGGTGGTCATCCCGGAAGGCACGACCATCGCGGCAAGCGAGATGACAGCGGCAGCCCTGAACCCAGGTCTGCTCGCCGACTCAGGGACATTCAGCGGCATGCCATCGCTTGAGGCCAAACAGGCGATTATCGATCACGCCACCACCCAGGGTTTTGGCGCGGCCCATACCACCTATCGGCTGCGAGACTGGGGGATCTCCCGGCAGCGTTACTGGGGGGCCCCCATCCCCATGATTCATTGCCCAAAATGTGGGATCCAGCCCGTGCCGAGAGAACAGCTTCCGCTAACCCTGCCGGAAGACATCGATTCAGGACAGAATAGTTGCGCCCCCCTGCACCAGCGTGACTCCTTCATCCAGACCACCTGTCCCGCCTGTGGTGGCGAGGCCCGGCGCGAGACCGATACCTTGGACACCTTTGTTGAATCCTCCTGGTATTTTGCCCGATATACCAATCCCTGCAATACCGAGTCTCCCATAGACCGGGTCAAGGCCGCGAACTGGCTGCCGGTGGATCAGTATATCGGCGGCGTGGAACATGCCATCCTCCACCTGCTCTACTCCCGTTTTTTCACCAAGGTCCTCCGTGATCTGGGCTACCTCGACATCGACGAGCCCTTCACCAACCTCCTGACTCAAGGGATGGTGATCAAGGATGGCGCCAAGATGTCAAAATCGAAGGGCAACGTGGTTGACCCCAATGACCTGATTCACGAATACGGGGCAGACACGGTCCGCCTGTTCAGCCTTTTTGCCGCCCCTCCCGAAAAGGATCTCGAATGGAATGCCAAGGGTGTGGAAGGGGCCTTCCGCTTTCTCAACCGGATCTATCGCTATGTTATGGGCAACAAAGAACTGCTGACCCGATCAGACGGGAAGGTCGAGCTCCACAGTGAGGCAGACCAAGCGCTCCATCGAAAGACCCACCAGACCATCCAGAGGGTGACCTTAAACATCGAGAATAACTTCCACTTCAACACTGCCATCAGTGGAATCATGGAGTTGTTCAATACCCTGACTACCCTTGCGCCTATGGAAGGTGACAGGCCCCAGAACAAACTGACCACCACCGTGGTTCATGAAGCGGTTCAGGCGATCCTCCTTCTGCTCTCCCCCATGGTTCCGCATTTCTGCGCTGAACTCTGGCAACAGCTCGGCAATACCCATCCCCTTGACCAGGAACAATGGCCGGCTTTTGACATTGAAGCAGCCAAAGAAGAAGAGTTGACTGTCGTTGTTCAGGTCAACGGCAAAGTACGTTCCCGCCTTCAGGTTCCAGCAGACATGGCCGATGAGGCCATCAAGGAAATGGCGCTGAATGACCGGAATGTTCAGAAAATTATTCTTACCCAGGCTGTCAAAAAAATTATTATCGTGCAGAAGAAGCTTGTTAATATTGTTCTTTAAGGATATTAAAATGAAAGTTTTTTGTAAAGCTATTCGACAAATTGAGTAAAATATAACATATTGAAATAATTTATCTTTATAGCATATAACAATTATCATGTTACCACAAAAGTATAAACAAGGAAAACACCAATGAAGCTTAAAGAGAAGATATCGTGACGAGTAAGCCCCACAATGCGCTCCACCACGTCCAAAAAAGTTTGTTTCCCAATCTTAAGAATGCATTGATACGCTTCTTGCCGAGCAGGAAAAACGCCTGGCAACAATCCTTGAGGTTGTCCCGGTTGAAAAGTATGTCCTAAAGAGTGCGGTAACTCAGCGGCTGGGCTGGAGACTTCTTACTCTAAGTTGCTTTCAAAGCAATACTAATTTATACTATAGTCATGTTCTCTATCGAGAGGAGACGACATGGCAAGAACGGCACGATACAACAAGGACGAGATAAGGGTTGCCCTCCAAATGGTTGCAGAAGCAACTACGCTCCAGGAATTGCGACAGTGCCAGTCCTTTTATTGCCGGCACTTACTGGTACAACACTGGATATGACAGCAGAGATTTTGGGGTTAAGTCGTGACCGAGTTTGCATACTTCGGCAACAATTCAGTGGTTGGCCAAATCCGACCGACGAGTGGTGGTTGGTGAACAGCGTGGTGACGTCGCCGGGAATTGATGAGCCTTGAGGAAGAAAAGGTTTTTTTTTATCACCTTGGGTCGAAAAAGCAGAGACTGGGGGAGTGCTGGTTGTTCCACAAATCCACTTGGCACTCCAAGAACGGGTAGGCCATAAAATTCCAAAATAAACGGTGTATCGACTGCTTGCCCGACATGGTTGGCGCAAAGTGACGCCAGATACTCGACATCCCAAGTGTGATGAGGCCGCCCGAGAAGAGTTTTTAAAAAACGCCCAGAAGTCATCACCGAAAAGATAGCAGGATGTGAAAATCCTCTTTTGCTGTTGTTTCAGGACGAATCCCGGGTCGGGCGTATGAGTGATCCTGCTCGCTGCTGGGAGCCAGCGCCCCATTCGCCCGACAGTTGGATTGGGGCTCTTGTTCGCGAAGTCCGTTACTTCTACGCGGCCATAGGTCCGCAGAACGGGACTTTTTGGATGGTCTCCCCGAAAAGATGAATGCCGAAGATATGAGTTCCTCGGACAAGTCGGGAAAGTACATCCTGAGCCTCATGTAGTCATGGTGCTTGATGAATCAATCTCTCATCGTGCGGAAGTCTCTGGAAATTCCAGACAATACGTCATTGATTCATCTGCCGCCCTATTTGCCAGAATTCAAACCGACGGAAATTCTCTGGCATGAGTTACGCGAAACATATTGCGCTAATCACGTTTTTGAGTCGCTTGACGCCGTATGCCAAGAGGTCGAAACTGGGCTGCCAGTGCTTACTTGCAAAACTAAACGATACAAAGTAGACTTCTTTCACCCTCTACATGAAAGGAGTCGCCTGTGCCAAGAAAAGCCTTGCCACCACCATGCAACGACAAAGATCGCCAAACCCTTAAGGAATGGGCAGTCAGTAGAAGCATGGAGGCCCGTTTAGTGGAACGGGCACGAATGATTTGCAAACTTTTAGACGGAGAATCTGTCACTAAGGTTGCCAGTGACCTTAAAGTGCGCCTGAACACAATTATCAATTGGCGCAACCGCTTTTCTGCTCAAGGAGTTGCGGGGTTATACGACCGGCCACGATCCGGTAAGCCTCCAAAGTATGATGAAGAGTTTCGTGCACGCGTCTTAAAAACCTTGGAACAGCCACCTCCTTCCGGCCAGTCCTGCTGGGACGGCCCGGCGGTTGCCAAGTGCCTTGGCGCATCGGACGATGCGGTTTGGCGCGTACTTCGCAAACAGAATATTTGTCTGGCCCGACAACGAAGCTGGTGCGTCAGCACTGATCCAGAGTTTGCCCCAAAAACTGCCGATATTGTCGGGCTCTATCTGGCCCCGCCTGAAAAAGCTTTGGTGATCTCGGTGGACGAAAAACCAAGCATTCAGGCATTAGAACGAACAACCGGTTATGTCTGTACCAGTAGCGGCAAAGTCGTCCGCGGACTCAAGAGTACCTATAAGCGCCATGGCACCTTAAACCTTTTTGCGGCGCTCAACGTGGCCACGGGTGCCATTCATACACAGACCACCGAGCTTAAAAGGCGGGTGGAGTTTTTGGCCTTTATGGATCAGGTGCTCTTGGAGCTACCAGGCAGCAAAGAGAAAGAGATCCATGTAATTCTCGATAATTACTGCATTCACAAGCGCAACGACGAATGGTTATCCCAGCATCCAAATGTCAGATTTCATTTCACACCAACTTCTGCAAGTTGGCTTAACCAGGTGGAGATATGGTTCGGCATCCTCTCCCGAAAAGCCTTGAAGAATGCCAGCTTTCAAAGCGTTGATGAGCTATGTGCTGCCATCAAAGCTTTTGTTGAAGTTTATCAAATGAACGCCAAGCCTTTTGTATGGCGTAAACGAGAAGTCAAAGGCTCTCAATTGAGAAACACTATCTCAAACAT